>JAFAKZ010000348.1 GCA_019234745.1 Burkholderiales bacterium | reverse complement strand
GGCGCACAGCTCGCCATGCGTATGATCGGCTCCGTGGGTCGGCTGGATCAGCACAAGATCAAGACAGGGCGCCTGGAAGACGACGATTGGCAGAAGCTGACCTATGCCGCTGGCAAGCTCAGCGAAGCGCCCATCTATATCGACGAGACGCCGGCGCTCACCGCGCTGGAAGTGCGCGCCCGCGCCCGCCGCCTGGCGCGCCAGCACGATGGCAAGCTCGGCTTGATCGTGCTCGACTATATCCAGCTGATGAGCGGTTCCGGGCGCGACCAGAACCGCGCCACGGAACTGGGCGAAATCTCCCGTTCGCTCAAGGGCTTGGCGCGTGAATTGCGTGTGCCCATCATCGCGCTGTCGCAGCTCTCGCGTTCGGTGGAACAACGCCCCAACAAGCGCCCTATGATGTCGGATTTGCGGGAATCGGGCGCCATCGAGCAGGATGCCGACTTGATCATCTTTCTGTACCGCGACGAGTACTACAACCCGGATTCGCCGGACAAGGGTCTGGCCGAGATCATCGTAGGTAAGCACCGTAACGGCCCCACGGGTACCGTCAAGCTTACCTTCCTGGGTCACTGGTCGCGCTTCGAGAATGCCGCACACGGCGGCGGTTGGCAGTCCGGCGAATAATCCCGGGGGCCGTCCTACTATTGGTTGGCCAGCTTTTTCAGGCGTGCCAGATGCGCTGGGTCCCGTTGCGCCAGCCAGGTATCCTTCGACATCACCTCATAGGCCTTGCTGTAGTATTCCCGCGCCTTGTCGATATTGCCTTCCGTGAAATAACCCTCGGCCACTTCTTCGTAGACGAAGCCGTCTTCCGTGCCATGTTGCTTCCAGGCGCGCTCGAGGTCGAGTTGTATGGCGAGGGCTTTTGCCGATTCGCCGGTCAGGCGCAGTAGCTTGGCCACGCCCCAGCGCGCGATCAACAGCGGCCTGTCTGAACCGTGTGCCTCATGCCAGGCTTGTGCGCGCTTGAGGTAGGCCAGCGACTTGTCGTAGTCCTTGAGGTCGTAATACAGCCAGCCGACATTGTTGTACAGCGAGCCTAGCCAGTCGTCGGCATTGGCGGCATCGCTGTGTTCGGCCAAGGCAGCGGCCTTTAGATTCCAATCCAACGCGGCCTGGCCTTTCTCGGTCAAGGCCATCATGTGCATGGCGTCGATGGCGAAGAAGTCCAGCTTGTTCTTCTGCGCCAGCTGCAATGCCGCGTGGTACCAGCGCCAGGCGCGTTTGGGGTCACCCAGGGCCTGGATCATGCGGCCTTGTTCCAACGTGAAGCGCACGCTGACAATGGGGGCGAGCTTGGGGAGTTCCTGCTGCAGTTGATCGAGCGTTTCCTGCGCCGCCTTGAACTGGCCCTGCATGGCTTGCGCACGGGCAATCTGGCTCATCAGCTCGCCCCGTTCATTCAAGTCGCCGTTTTGCTCGGCGACGGCCACTTCCTGGCGGAAACGCTGCTCGGAATCCTTCGGGTGGTCGAAGTCCCACCACGCTTCGACGTCGGATGCCTGTACCGCCGCTGCAAGCAGAACGCACAGCAGCGATCGCAAGGCTACATGCTGACCTTGATGAAGCCGCATTCGATCAGCTCGTCCAGCAGATAGCTGAAGTCTTCCGCGCCTTCGGAATCGGGCGCGAAGGTAAATACGTCCTGGTACTGGCCGATACCTTCCAGCACGCTCTGGCTCTCGAACACACGCGTGCGGCAGAAGTCCGTGCCATAGCGGTGCGTGAGTTCCAGGGCGACCTTTTCGGATGTGGGGTGGCCGCGCTGGTAGCGGTTGATGAATACCTTGCGCGGGCGCTTGATGCCCTTGGCGGCCAGGCCGCGCAGGGTCTGGTCGAGCTGCTGCGCGCCGTTCAAGGCAAGATACTCTGCTGTGACGGGCACCAGCACGACGTCGGCGGCAATCAGCGCGGACAGCGACAGCACACCCAGCATGGGGCAGCAGTCGATGAGCACCGGTACGCCGTCCATGCTCAACATCTCATCCACCAGCGCCTTCTTGAGCCGCCGCAGGTCGCGCCGGTTCTGGCTCAACATCATGTCGACCTTGGCCAGCTCCATATGGGACGGGATGAAGTTCACCCCATTGGGCAGCGTGTGCACGAGGTCGGATAGCGCGTGCTTGTCCTGGTAAAAGCCGTAGATGGTGTCCTTGGCCGTCGGGTTGAGGCCGGACAAGGCAGTAAGGTGGGCCTGTGGATCGAAGTCGATGGCCAGCGGGGCGAGCCCGTTTTTCGCCATCGCGGCGGCCAGATTGGCCGTGGCCGTGGTCTTGCCCACGCCCCCTTTTTGATTGAAGACTGCGACGACGGTCATGGCCGCCAGACTCCCAAGCTGTCGTTTCGCTTCAGTTTAGCCGCTCGCCTGTACGCGCGGTCGCGATTTTGGCGCGTGTCGGCAAAACGCCGCAGCCGCGCCCGATGTTGCGACACATCGGGCGCGGCTGCGGTCTGGTCTTACAGTACTTCTGCTGCGTGGTCAGCCAGGCGTGAACGCTCGCCGCGCTGCAGCGTGACGTGACCGGAATGGCCCCAACCCTTGAAGCGATCCACCACATAGGTCAGGCCTGATGAGCCTTCCGTCAGGTAGGGTGTATCGATCTGCGCAATATTTCCGAGGCACACCACCTTGGTGCCGGGGCCGGCACGGGTGATGAGCGTCTTCATCTGCTTGGGCGTGAGGTTCTGTGCCTCGTCGATGATCAGGAACTTGTTGAGGAAGGTGCGGCCGCGCATGAAGTTGAGCGACTTGATCTTGATGCGCGAGCGGATCAGGTCGCGTGTGGCAGCACGTCCCCATTCTCCGGATTCGCTGTCGATCTGGTTGAGTACGTCGAGGTTGTCCTCCAGCGCACCCATCCACGGCGCCATCTTTTCCTCTTCCGTTCCCGGTAGGAAGCCGATGTCTTCACCCACGGGCACGGTAACGCGTGTCATGATGATCTCGGAATAGCGCTTCTCTTCCAGTGTCAGCATCAGTGCAGAGGCGAGTGTGAGCAGCGTCTTGCCTGTACCGGCCTGGCCCAGGAGGGTGATGAAGTCGATGTCCGGATTCATCAGCAGGTTCAGCGCAAAGTTCTGCTCGCGGTTGCGTGCCGTGATGCCCCAGATGGCATTCTTGGGATGGCTGTAGTCCTTGATCGACTCAAGTACGGCTGTCTTGCCTTCCACCGACTTGACCATGGCCAGGAAGGGCTTTTCTGCTTCCTGGAAGATCATCTGGTTCAAGAGCAGGGTTGAGCAGTCGTTGCCCTTGAGCTGGTAGAGCGCGCGGCCGCCCTCCTGCCAGCTCTTCATATCCTTGCCATTGCGCTCCCAAAAGTCGTGGTCAATCTCGCGCACACCGGTGTAGAGGAGGTCAGTGTCCTCCAGCACCTGGTCGTTGAAGTAGTCTTCCGACGACAGGCCCAGGGCGCGGGCCTTGATGCGCATATTGATGTCTTTGGACACCAGCACGACATGGCGTTTCACGTACTGGTGCGCCAGGTGCATGACCACGGTCAGGATCTGGTTGTCCGCCTTCCCAACCGGCAGCTGCACGGGCAGTTCCATGGCAGTGGCCTGTGTCTGCAGGAATAGCTTGCCCGTGGCCATACCCTTGGACGGGCCGCGCAGTTCGACGCCCTCGACAATTTCCGCCTCCCGGCCGGAGACAATCTCGTCCAGGAAACGGCTGGCCTGACGAGCATTGCGCGCAACTTCCGACATGCCTTTCTTGTGGCCGTCGAGTTCTTCCAGCGTCACCATGGGCAGGTAGACGTCGTGCTCTTCGAAACGATACAGACTGGTGGGGTCGTGCATCAGCACGTTGGTGTCCAGCACGAACAGCTTGGTCGATTTAGGCTTACGGGCGGCCATGGGCTTCCTCTAGGCTGGTAATGGACAGAACGGGGGAAAATTGCGGTGCAGCTACTGCGGCGCCCATGCGGATCGGCATGGTGCAAGGGGAGGGCAAGTTCAGGTGCAACCGGGTGTAACGATTTACCTTACTCAAGATCGACCTTGTTGAATTTGAACTTATCTATGGCGATGCTACCGCCGTTTAAGCAAAAACGCCCATCATGTTAGATGGGCGTTTGTTTCATTTCATCGTTTGTACAAAAGCTAGCACTTCGGCCACATGGCCCGGCACTTTCACGCCACGCCATTCCTTCACAATCTGGCCTTTCTCGTTCACGACGAAGGTACTGCGCTCGATGCCGCGCACCTGCTTGCCGTACATATTCTTCATCTTCATGACACCGAAGGCGTTGCACAGGGTCTCGTCCGGGTCCGACGCCAGGTCGAAGGGGAAGGCCATCTTGGCCTTGAAGCCTTCGTGCGACTTGATGCTGTCCCGGCTGGCGCCGAACACCTTTACGCCCGCCGCCACAAAGGCCGCATGCTGGTCGCGGAAGTCGCCACCTTCGGTGGTGCAGCCGGGCGTATTGTCCTTAGGGTAGAAGTAGAGCACGTAGCGCGTGCCGTGCAGCTGCTGCGTGTCGAATGCCTGCGAGCCTGTCATCGGGACGCTAAGGGCGGGGACTGCGGTCATTACTTCCTCCGGTTTGAATTGATTGTGTTGAAAAAGCGCGGCTGGTTCAAGCGCCTTTTCCGTGAAATTTTCCCTACAGCGGCGCGCCTGCAGCGAAGTGCTTGTTTTCACTCGACCTTGGTGGGCGATATTGTGTTGCAGAATCACTGGCTCTAGACCAGCTCGTTCAACAACTCCTTCACGCGTACGGCTCGCAGCGCCACGTCCGGCAGGGCGCTTTCCACGCGCAGCTTGTCCTGGCCCGCCAGCTTGTAGTTGCGTTTGCTCTGGATCAATTTCAAGACCTTCATGGGGTCGATATTGTTCTTGGCGGCAAACTGGACAGAAATGGCCGATTCCGACGCATCGAGCTTCAGCACGCCCAGAGGCTTGGCGACCATGCGCAGGCGGTGGCAGTCCAAAAGCGTCTTGGCAGGCGGCGGCAACAGACCGAAGCGGTCGATCAGCTCCTGTTGCATATCGTCGAGGTCGTCGCCTGTCTCGCAGTTGGCCAGGCGCTTGTAGAGCACCAAGCGCTCGTGCACGTCGGGGCAGAAATCGGCCGGCAGTAGCGCAGGGGCGTGCAGATTGATCTCGGTCGCGACGCCCAGCGGTGCGTTGAGATCGGGCTCTACGCCCTTCTTGAGCGACTTCACTGCCTCGTTGAGCATGGCGGAATAGAGCGAGAAGCCAATCTCCTGCATCTCGCCCGACTGGTCGTCGCCCAGCACCTCGCCGGCACCGCGGATTTCCAGGTCATGCATGGCCAGATAGAAGCCCGAGCCAAGGTCTTCCATCATCTGGATGGCTTCCAGGCGCTTTTGTGCGGCCGGCGTCAGGCTCTTCAAGTCTGGCACCATCAGGTAGGCATAGGCCTGGTGGTGCGAACGTCCAACGCGGCCCCGCATCTGGTGCAGCTGGGCCAGGCCGAATTTGTCGGCGCGGTTCATCAGGATGGTATTGGCGTTCGGGATGTCGATGCCAGTCTCGATGATGGTGGTACACAAGAGCATATTGAAGCGCTGCTGGTAGAAGTCGCGCATCACATGCTCGAGGTCGCGCTCGCGCATCTGGCCGTGGGCGACGCCGATGCGTGCCTCCGGCAGCAGGTTCGTCAGCTTCTCCCGCATGTTCTCGATGGTGTCGACCTCGTTATGCAGGAAGAACACCTGGCCGCCGCGCTTGAGTTCGCGCAGCACGGCCTCGCGGATCACGCCGTCGCTCCAGTTGGCGACGAAGGTCTTGATCGCCAGACGGCGCGAAGGCGCTGTGGCGATGACGGAGAAGTCACGCAGGCCTTCCAGCGACATGGCAAGCGTACGTGGGATGGGCGTGGCCGTCAGCGTGAGCACGTCCACTTCGCTGCGCAGAGCCTTGAGCTGCTCCTTCTGGCGCACGCCAAAGCGGTGCTCTTCGTCGATGATCACGAGGCCCAGGTTCTTGAAGCGGACATCGTCCTGTACCAGCTTGTGGGTGCCGATGACGATATCGATGCTGCCCTCGGCCAAGCCATTCAACGCAGCATCCACCTCTTTCTTGGAGCGGAAGCGGCTCAGCTCGGCCACCCGTACGGGCAACTCGGCAAAACGGTCGGAGAAATTCTGGAAGTGCTGCTCGGCCAAGAGCGTAGTGGGTACCAGTACCGCTACCTGCTTGCCGTCGGCGACGGCGACATAGGCTGCGCGGAGGGCGACTTCCGTCTTGCCGAAGCCTACATCGCCGCAGATGAGGCGATCCATCGGCTTGCCCGAGGTCATGTCGGAGATCACGGCTTCGATTGCGGCCGCCTGGTCTGGCGTCTCCTCGAAGCCGAAGCCGTCGGCGAAGGCTTCGTAGTCGTGCGGCTTGAAGCCGAAGGCATAGCCCTCGCGCGCGGCGCGGCGTGCGTAAAGATTAAGCAGCTCGGCCGCCGTATCGCGTACTTGCTCGGCCGCGCGGCGCTTGGCCTTTTCCCATTGGCCCGATCCCAGCTTGTGCAGCGGCGCGCCTTCCTCGCTGCCGCCTGCGTAGCGGCTGATTACATGCAGCTGCGATACGGGCACGTAGAGCTTGTCGCTGCCGGCATATTCCAGCAGCAACATCTCCGTATTGCCCTCGCCCAGGTCCATGCTTACCAGGCCCTGGTAGCGGCCGATGCCGTGTTGTTCATGCACGACGGCGTCGCCGATCTTGAGTTCCGACAGATCGCGCAACATGCCTTCGGCGTTGCTGCGCTTTGCCGCCTTGCGACGGCTGGCGGTGGCGATGCTGCCGTACAGGTCGGCTTCCGTGATCAGCGCGATGTCGCCGTTCGCAACGATAAAGCCCGTGGTCAGGGGCGCGACGATCAGCGCGACGTCCAGCTTGCTCGCCAGGAACGCGGCCCAGTCATCCAGCGCATCGACCTTCAGCCCGTACTCGGCAAAGTATTGATGCAGCGTTTCGCGCCGGCCGAGCGATTCGGCCAGTACGGCGATGCGACCTTTGTGCGAGGACACGAAATCGGACAACTTTTCGATTGGGTTGTCCGCACGGCGGTCGACGCGCAGGTCGGGCAGCGGTTGCGTGGCTTCGCGCCAGCCTCTCTGCGAGGCGTCTTCGACGGCCGGCGCCACGGTCTGCAGCTCCAGGCGGCGGTAGGGCTTCATCAGACCGAAGAAGCGCTCCACGGTGAGGAACAGCTCGGTGGGCGGCAGAAGCGGCTTGTCCTTGTCGCCCGAGAGCATCTTGTAGCGGCTCTGCGTATCAGCCCAGAAGCGGTCGCAGGCCTGCATCAGGTCACCGTGCTGCACCAGCAGCGCGCCAGGGCCGATATAGTCGAACAAGGTCGCCGTCTGGTCGAAGAACAGCGGCAAGTAGTATTCGATGCCGGGCGGCGTCAAGCCGTTGGATACGTCCTTATAGATGCGCGACTTACTCGGGTCGCCCTCGAACACCTCGCGAAAGCGCGAGCGGAACTTGGCGCGGCCGTTGTCGTCCAGCGGGAACTCGCGCGCCGGCAGCATGCGGATTTCCGGCACCGGATAGATGCTGCGCTGCGTGTCGACGTCGAAGGTGCGAATCGTTTCCACTTCGTCGTCGAACAGGTCGAGACGGTAGGGCAGGGTGGAGCCCATGGGGAACAGGTCGACCAGGCCGCCACGGATGGAGAACTCGCCCTGGCCGTACACCTGCGTCGTATGGTTGTAGCCGGCAAAGGCCAGGTCTTCGCGCAGCTTCTCTACGTCCAGCTTGGTTTTCTGTTTGATGAAGAAGGTATGGCCAGTCAGGTACTCCAGCGGCGGCAGCGGCATGAGCGCCGTCTGTACCGGTACCAGGATGACGTCGGCCTGCTGTTGCCTTACCAGCCAGAGCGTGGCGAGGCGTTCGCTGATCAGGTCGTGGTGTGGCGAAAAGTTGTCATAAGGCAACGTTTCCCAGTCCGGCAGCAACACCACGCTCAGCGTGGGCGCAAACCAGCTGATTTCTTCCTTTAGGCGGCTAGCCTTTTGGGCATCATCCACCAGCACGACGATCGGCCGGGTTGCTTGGCCCAGCGTGGCGAGCAGCAGTGCGTCGCTGGAGCCAGTAGGCAAGGCGAGACGATGGCGTTGGCCGGGTGGCGGCAGGGGAATGGCAGGAAGCAGTGCGTGCGGCATGGATCGACTGTGCGGAATTTGCTTTCGGCAGGATTATACCCATGATGCTCGCCGGTCCCAGTACGGGAATTGGCTTACAATGGGTCGTAATGCGAGTGTAATTGTTTGTCGAATCAAATATTTTTCTAAGAAGATCAGATGGTGAATCTCCCTGTGCGCTGGCCAGTGTTCGGTATGGTCGCGACGTCGGCGGTCCTCGTGGCGCCGTGGTTGCCCTATTGGCTGGTTGTCGTGGCTGCGATGGCTCTTTTGGCTTGGGCTGTGCAGCGCTGGCTCAGTCGCAATCCGCTCGCCCAGGTCAAACAGTTGGTCGAGCAATCCCTGGTGGGCGTGTATTTTGTCGATCGCCAGCTGCGTCTGGCCTACGGCAACCCTGCGTTGGCCGACATCCTCGGCTACACCTCCGAACAGATGCACAAATTGTCGCTGCAGGACCTGGTGCATCCAGAGGATGCCGAACGGACCGGCATCAGCATCCGCAAGCGTTTGAGCGGGGAGGTTCAGCAAGCGCGCTACGGCTTTCGCATGGTGCGCGGCGACGGCGCGATTCGCCATGTGGAAGTATATAGCCACCGGGTAATGGTAAACGGCCAGCCTATGGTAGCCGGCGTATTGCTCGATATTACTGAACAGTACGAGTTGCAGGCAGAGCTGGCCCTGTATGCCAAGGTGTTCGAATCGAGCAGCGAAGGGATCCTGGTTACCGATGCCAAGGGTGTCGTGCTCGCCGCCAACCCGGCCATCCTGGCACGTACCGGCTTTCAACGTCAGGAACTGGTCGGGGAGTCGCTGATTGAGATCGAGGCACGTGCCGGCAACGAGGAGTTCGCCCGATCAATTGGCCGGGCTGCCAAAAGCGGTGCCTGGCGCGGGGAGATCCGCGCATTGCGTAGCGACGGCACACGTTACCCGGTACGGATGTCCTTGAATGCCGTGGCCGAGGAAGGCTGCGATCCGACCCATTTCGTTGCCGTGCTGCATGACTTGAGTGAAGTGAAGCACGCCGAGCAGGCGCTGCTCGACTCGGAACGCAAGTTCCGCGCCTTTGTGGAATTGTCCCTGGCCGGCCTCTACGTGGTGCAGGAAGGGCGGCTGGTCTACGCCAACCCCAAGCTGGCGGAAATCCACGGTTATCCCGATGCGACATCGATGGTGGGCTTGTCCGTCGACACGCTGACGGCGCCGGAAGACCTGGCGATCCTGAAAGAGAATCACCGCAAGCGCCTATCCGGAGAGGTCGACAGCGTGCATTACGTCTACCGCGCCCGCAAGATGGATGGCAGCTATGTCTGGCTGGAAGCGCATGGCCGCATGTTCCAGTACGAGGGCAAGCCGGCCGTCATCGGCATCGCACTCGACGTGTCCCACCGCGTCGAATCCGAGCGTCAGTCGCGCCTGGCTGCGCGCGTATTCGAGAGCGCTGGTGAGGGGATTCTGATCACCAACGCGGAGCACTGCATCGTGGGCGTGAATCCGGCCTTTACCCGCATTACGGGCTACGAAGAGTCGGAAGCCGTCGGAAAGATTTCGCGCATGCTCTCGGGGCAGGGTGCACGCGGCGCCGAGGCGCGCGACATGATCGAGCACCTGCATCGCGATGGCCACTGGCAGGGCGAGATGCGCGATCGGCGTAAGTCGGGAGAGTGGTATCCCGTGTGGCTGTCCATCTCCGCCGTGCGCGACGACGACGGGCGCATCTCCAACTATGTCGGCGTGTTCACGGACTATACGACGCGCAAGGAGACAGAAAGCCGGCTGCATTACCTCGCGCACCATGACGATCTGACCGGGCTGCTCAACCGCGGCAGCCTGATGACGCATCTGGATTCCGCCATACGCCGCGTACAAGCGCATAGCGCGCGGCTGGCCGTGCTATTCCTGGATCTGGACCGGTTTAAGGCGGTGAACGACACCTTGGGCCACGAGGCGGGCGACCAGTTGTTGATGGCAGCTACAGAGCGCCTGCGCTTCCACGTGAAGGACAAGGATGTGATTGCGCGCCTGGGTGGTGACGAGTTCACCGTAATGCTGGAAGACATCGCGGGCCCCGAGGTGGCGGGCGAGGTGGCAGGCCGCATCGTCGAGAGCATGGCGCAGCCCTTTGTGATCAATGGCCACGAAATGTTCGTCACCGCGAGCGTAGGTGTGGCGATGTGCCCCAGCGACGGTGTCGATGCGCAGACCTTGCTCAAGAACGCGGACGTGGCCATGTACCGGGCCAAGGAGCGCGGCAAGAATACCTACCAGTTCTTCGACAAGGATATGAACGCGCAGGCCTTCGAGCACCTGTTGCTCGAGAACAGCCTGTGGCATGCCCTGGAGCGCGAGGAATTCGAGCTGCATTATCAGCCTCAGGTGAATACGGCCGACGGCAATATCACGGGCGTCGAGGCGCTGTTGCGTTGGCGCCATCCGGATTTCGGCCTGGTCATGCCCGGGCGCTTTATCTCCTTGGCTGAGCAGACCGGTCTGATCGTGCCCATTGGCGCCTGGGTGCTGCGCGAGGCCTGCCAGCAGGCGCGCGAATGGATCAATGCCGGCTATACACTGGGTCACGTCGCCGTGAACCTGTCGGCGCGCCAGTTTGCCGACGGTGGTTTGCTGAGCACCATCCAGGGCGTGTTGGAGTCGACGGGCCTGCCGCCGCAGGTGCTGGAGTTGGAGATTACGGAGAGCACCATCATGCGCAATCCAGCTGAGGCGGCGCAGCTGCTGGACGACTTGCGCAATATGGGCGTGGCTGTATCGGTGGATGACTTTGGCACGGGTTACTCCTCGCTGGTCAGCCTCAAGCACTACCCGCTCGACTGCCTGAAGATCGACCGAGGCTTTATCGAAGGCATCCCGGTCGATGCGGACGACGTCGCCATTACAGAAGCCGTGATCGCCATCGCCCGCAAGATGCGCCTGAAGGTTGTGGCAGAAGGCGTGGAGACGCAGGAGCAGTTCGATTTCCTGCGCTCGTCGGGTTGTGACCGGGTGCAAGGCTATTTGATGGGCAGCCCGGTGCCGGCCGAAGACATTTCTGCGAGGTTGGCTGCAAGCCGCGCCTACGCCACGCATTGAGGTGGGCGGGTGCCGACATGTGTGCGGCGGCAGCGACTTGGGTTATGATGACATCTCAATTCGAGCAATTGCTTGGTAGATGAGATGAGTACGAAACCGGCGCTGCACTTTACGCACGCCAACAGCTTCCCTGCGGTCAGCTATCGCAAGTTCCTGTCAGCTTTCGAGCGGGACTTCGACGTCGGCTTCATCGACATGCTCGGGCACAATCCGGCCTACCCTGTTACCGACTGCTGGCCTAATCTGGTTGACGAGTCCTTGCACTATATAGAAGCGCGCTACGCGGGACCGGTCATCGCGGTGGGGCACTCGCTCGGCGGCTTTATCTCCTTCCTGTGCGCGATCAAGCGCCCGGAGCTGTTTCGGGCGGTCGTCTTGCTCGATTCGCCCATCTTTTCGCGCCGCGTTTCGTCGATGCTGTGGCTGGGCAAGCGGCTGGGGTTTATTGAGAGGCTGACCCCGGGTCGCGGTTCGCGCACTCGGCGCCATCGGTGGACGACCAGTGCCGAGGTGCTTACCCACTTCCAGGCCCGCGCCATGTTTGCGGCCTTCGACCCGGACTGCCTCAAGGATTATGTCGAGGGCGGCACGCATGCGGTAGAGGAGGGCGTACAGCTGCGCTTTGAGCGCGAGGTTGAGTACCGCATCTATTGTGGCCTGCCGCATATCTTTCCGAGCCTGCAGGGCCAACTCCGCGTACCCACTGGTTTTATAGGCGGCAGCCATTCGGACTACGTGCGTACCGCCGATATCCGCCATATGCGGCGCGGATTCGGCATCGTGACGCGGGAATTCGACGGCGGCCACCTGTTTCCGCTGGAAGCGCCGCTTGCCGCCGCACGCAGCACCCGCGACATGATCGAGACCCTACTTTCCTCCCCCCGCTAAACGGCAATTCTTGGAACAATCATGCAGGAACAATGCGATGTACTGGCCGCGCCCGGTGCGGCAATGATGGGCAATCAGGAGGTCATGCAGGAATCACTTTTCCTGCCCACGTCCGACGGCAGCGCGCAGCTGCATGTGCGCCATATCTATGCCGCCAATCCTGGGCCGGCTGTCCTGATGGTACACGGCGCCATTGCGAACGCACGAACCTTCTACAGCGAGAAGGGCAAGGGTCTGGGGCCGTGGCTGGCTGCGCGCGGTTTCGACGTCTATATCATGGACTTGCGCGGTCGCGGTGCCTCGTTGCCGAAGCTCGCTCGCGGTGCGCGCCATGGTCAAACGGAAACCATAGTCGACGACATTCCGCTGGTGCTCGGCGACATTGCGCGACGCCGCGGTGACGATGTTGCCGTCCATTGCGTCGGTCACTCCTGGGGTGGTGTGCTGATTTCCTCGACGTTGGCTCGCCACCCGGCCTGGGCAAAGCGCGTTGCCAGCTGCGCCTATCTTGCGACGAAGCGCCGTATTGGCGTTTGGAATTTGCGGCGCATCGGCACCATCGAGCTGTTCTGGTCGAGCTTGGCGTCGGCAATGTGTCTCGTATTTGGCTACCTGCCTGCCTTGCGCTTCGGCATCGGGGCCGACGACGAATCGGTGAAAAGCCTGCGGCAAAGCCAGTTGTGGGTGCGCTCGCGGCGCTGGCGCGACAGCGACGACGGGTTCGACTATGCCGCGGCGCTGGCAAATGGTGGATTGCCGCCTACCCTGTATCTTGCGGGCAGTAAGGATCCCGTGTTGGGTCATCCAGAGGATGTCGCACGTTTCATCCAGGAATCGGGTCCGCATCGGCATCACTTGCAGCTCCTGGGTACGGTCGCTGGTTTAAGCCGAGAATATGGACATGTGGATATGTTGACGCACGCGGCAGCGGAGAGTGAGGTCTATCCGTTTGTGGAGGCCTGGCTTAGCAATGCTTAATATACTGTGTTATCCACAGGCGCTTGGTGGTATCATATGCGAATGACATTCCTGGTTGATGGAACATAAACACATTTAAATCAGTGGCATAGCGCATAAATATATAGTTGTTTCTATATAACTTGACGCTAATGCATGTTGTTTATTAACATGAACTTATATGCTGGCGGAATGTGCGTTTTGTGGGACTGCGGTATAGAGCGCAGTGAAAGGCAGGAACTTGCAGTCGTGAATTAGCCCGGCAGTGCTACCATCGTATGTGAATGGATGGGCTGCGCGCCAGGCTTGTTGCCATTGAGTGGAGACGGGCTGTGAGTGCCGATAAGCCAGAACGGATCATGCAAAGCAGCGGGGCGGCGGGGCTGCGCCACGGCGGCGTGAGCGCGAATAAGGCAATGACACTACAGACCGAAACGCTGAATACTCTCTCGTCATGCCGTGATCTAGCGGCAGACCTGCTGTCGAAGTCTTTGTCGACGATGCTCGACAAGATCGAGGAGTCCCTGTTCGAGTTGGCCGAGAAGGCGCTCGACCGGGATAGCTCCAACCTCTATCTGCAGGCGCGCGGCGAGGCACAGAGCAAGCGCACCGATATAGAAAACGAGTTCCGTCGCCGTTTCATCGAAGGTTTCGAGCGCGCTGTCAAAGGTGGCGATGAGGCCGATGCTTCATTCCGCAAAGTCGACTTCGACAATCTTGAGCTCTCTCTCGTCGGCCAGGAGGACTATGAGGAAGACCTTGCCGTCACCAATATCGCGAGCCGCCTGCGCAACAAGCTGGGTGACGATCTAAATGCGCTGAACCAGCGTATTGGCCATTTGATGGCGATACCGGACGGCAAGGACGAAAATAACCCGATGAGCCCGCAGGCCATCGTGAGTGCATTCCGTAGTGCGTGCCAGAAGATTGAATCCGACCTCAACGTTCGCCTGCTTGTGCTGAAGCAATTCGAGCAGGTTGCGGCCGAGAACGTCCCGAACGTCTACCAGAACATCAACCGCTTCCTGGTTGAGCGCAATATCTTGCCGATTCTGCCCAAGGGCAATGTCCGGCGCCATGCGCGCGGGGCCGCATCGCAGCGGCGTACGCCCACGCCGCAGGTGGCCGAAGGTGGGGGAGATGGTGTGCCGCCGATGAGCGAGGCCGATATGGCGCAGTACGCGGCAGCGTATGCGGCAATGGCTGGCCAGGGCGGGATGCCGAGTGCGGCCGACTTGGCGGCCATGGGTTTCGGCAATCAGGCGGGGATGGGAGTGCCGGCGGGTTACGGTGCCCAGATGGGTTTTGGCGTGGGCGGCTTCGCGCCCGCGGCAGCTGCTCAATCGATGCCCGGTATGGGTGCCGAGGTACCGGCCTATGTCATCGGCAACGAGCAGGAACTGATTTCCACGCTGCAGCAGTTGCTCGCGCTGAACCAAGTGGTACAGGCCATGCCCGTCAGCATGTCGGGCATGCAGGCGGGTGTGCCTGGCGTATCGGCGCCCGCCACCGATGCGCCGATGATGCCTGCGTCCGCGTTGGTGACAAGCGTAGGGCAGAGCTTTCTCGATGCATTGAACCGCCTGCAGCAGGGCACGATCGAGGGGGCGCTGTCTGATGTCGGCAACCTCGATACCGGCGCGCTGCTTACCGGCAGCACGAACGTCCTGCACCAGATCAAGACGACCAGCCTGGCGACTTCGCTGGGCCACGTCGACGCCATGACGATCGATATCGTCGCCATGCTGTTCGACTATATCTTCGACGATGACAATATCCCGGGGCCGATGAAGGCCTTGATCGGCCGCCTGCAGATTCCCGTGCTCAAGGTGGCGATGCTGGATAGCAGGTTCTTTGCCCGCAAGCAGCACCCCACGCGCAAGCTGCTCGATGCGCTCGCGCAGGCGGCGCTGGGCTGGAGCGAGGAGGACGGCCTGGACGACAGGCTGTATCGCAAGATCGCCGCCATCGTCGAAAGCATCGTGCGTGATTTCGACGAAAATATCGAGCTGTTTGGCGCCGCGCTGGAAGAGCTGGAAGCCTTCCTCGCCGAGGAAGAGCAGCGCGCTGAATCCAGCGCCGAAGCAACGGCCACGGCACTGATTGCGGCTGAGCGCGCCGAAGTGGCGAAGCTGCATGCGGAGCAGACCGTTACCCAGCGTTTGGCTGCGGCGACTGACGTGCCGGACCTCATCCGCGACTTCCTGGCGACGCAATGGACCGCCGTCCTCGCCTATACCGCTCAGGTGGCTGACGAAGGCCAGGAGCAATGGCGCGACTCCGTGTCGGCCATGGATGACCTGATCTGGAGCATCGCGCCCAAGGTCGGCGTCGAGGAGCGTCTGCGCCTCGTCAATATGCTGCCCAAGCTCTTGAAGCGGCTGGAACGTGGCACGGAAGCGGCGGGCGTCGATCGTACGGCGCGTGAGGCCTTCTTTGCGGAACTGGTGCACTGCCATGCCCAGGCGATCAAGGCCGGGTTGCGCGCGGCCGACGCTACGGGTGTTGCGCCGGCGAATCCCTCGGCGCCAGCTGTGGCGCCGGTCGAGCGGCAGTCGATTGGCGCGGCCGCTGCAGACCCCATCGTGCTTGGCGCGCCTGAACCGGCGCCGATTGCCGTGCCGCAGGCGATGGTTCCACCGCCCACACCCGAGCCGGTGCCGGTGGTGGATCTGCTCGACCTGCCCGCTCTCGATATGGACCCCTTGGTCGGCGCCTTCGAGGTGACGAACACGAATTGGGACCATGGCCTCGACAAGTACCAGAACTACGAGGACGTGGTGGCCAATCAGCTCAAGCGTGGTGTTTGGGTGGACTTTGCGCAGGCGGATGGCAGCTCCATGCGCGCCAAGCTGGCTTGGATCAGCCCACGCAAGAGTCGCTACCTGTTTACCAACCGCCAGGGCCAGAACGGCTTGGAGTTCACGTTGGCGGAGCTGATCGGCCTGTTCAAGCGCGGCGAGGCGAGCATGATCGAAAGCGGGCCGTCGGTCGAGCGTGCCGTAAGTGACATGATTGGCATGTTGCAACCTGTTGCCGCCTGAGCGCCTGTTGGCCGAGTTCTATACCCCAATACACCCGGCGAAATCGGCACGGTGCCGGATTCGCGGCATCGACTACCACGTCTTGCATTGGGGCAATCCGACCGGGCGCCCCGTGTTTCTGCTGCATGGCTGGATGGATTGCGCGGCGACCTTCCAGTTCCTCGTCGACGCGGCGCCGTCGTCCCTGCTTGAATGTCACTTGATCGCCCCTGATTGGCGCGGCTTCGGGCAGAGCGCCTGGGTAGGCCAGGGCTACTGGTTTCCCGATTACCTCGCCGACCTTGATGCGCTGCTCGCGAGCTATAGTCCGTCGAGGCCGGCTGTGCTGGTTGGCCATAGCATGGGTGGCATCGTTGCAGGTCTCTATGCGGGCGCCCGACCCGAGCGGGTGTCTCACCTGGTATCGCTAGAAGGGTTTGGCTTGCCGGCGACAGAGCCGGCAGAAGCGCCAGCGCGCTATCGCCGTTGGCTCGATGAGCTGACGCAGCCGGTATCCAGCAAGGCTATGCCTGGGCTGGATGACGTGGCCGAACGCTTATGCCGCAATAACTCGCGCCTTCCGGCCGCATGGGCTCGATGGCTGGCGCCACAGTTGGCCGCACCGGTCGAGGCGGGCATCAAGTATCGCGCTGATCCGCAGCACCGCTGGGTTAATCCCGTACTCTATCGCCTGGAAGAGGCCAAGGCCTGCTGGCGTGAAGTTGCCGCCAAAGTGCTGTGGCTGGGTGGGGATGAGGCAGCACTGCTGCGCTGGCTTAAGGAGACGCCGGAAGCGTTTGCATCACGCAAGGATTGTTTCCGTGACTTCCGCTATGTGACGGTGCCCGATGCGGGGCACGCGCTGCAGCACGACGCCCCGGCTTTCGTTGCACGGCAGATTGCCGATTTCGTGGCTAGCTGATACCGGTCAAAAATAGGCGAGCAAGCCGTCCAGGCCCACGTGGTCCAAGGCGTAGGCTGCTTGTGCCTTGACGACAGGCTTCGCGTGGCAGGCGATGCCGTAACCAGCAGCGGCCAGCATCTTCAAATCGTTTGCGCCGTCGCCCAAGGCGATTACCTGTTCGCGCTTGAGGCCCAATTCCTGCTGCATGCGCAGTAGCTCGTCGGCCTTGGCCTGTGCGTCCACGATGTCGCCGACGATCCGTCCTGTCAGCTTTCCATCCACGACTTCCAGACGATTGGCGACGGCTCGCGTCAGGCCCAGCCGCGCCTGCAGTCGTTCCGTGAAGAAGGTGAAGCCGCCGGAGATCAGCAGCGTGCGCGCGCCGGCCGCGTGCACGGCGGACAACATGCGCTCCGCGCCCGCCATCAGCTGCAAGCGTTGCTCGTACACCACTCCTAAGGCCTGTTCGTCCAAGCCGGCAAGCAATGCGACGCGTTCCGTCAGGCTCTGGCGGAAATCGATCTCGCCACGCATTGAGCGGGCCGTAATCGCTGCTACTTGCGACTTGATACCCATCATGTCGGCGATTTCGTCGATGCACTCGATGGTGATGAGCGTGGAATCCATGTCCATGACGACGAGGCCGATATCCGCGAGCTGCGCGTCGGCCGGAACGTAGGCGAAGTCGTACGCAGCCTGTTCGCAGAACTCGGCGACGTGTTGCTTCTGCGAAGTATCGGCCGGCGACAGGCGAAAGGCTTGGTGCCCCAGCTGGCCAGGACGTACGGCTTCGATGTGGCTCGCACCCACCAGATGCGCAAGCTGCTTGAGGTTCTGCGTGGCGATATCGGTGGCCTGGATAATGAGCTTGTACGTGGTCATGACGCGCTAAGCCGCCCCTCGAGCAAGGTCAGGACGCGCCCTGTGCGGGCAGCCAACTCCTGGTCGTGCGTGACGATTATCAATGCTGTGCCGTGACGGTCGTTCAGGTCCAGCATCAGCTGGTAGACGGCGTCGGCCGTGTGGCGATCCAGATTGCCCGTGGGCTCGTCGGCGAGCACGCAAAGGGGCTCGGTCACCAAGGCACGGGCGATGGCGGCGCGCTGCCGCTCGCCACCCGAGAGCTCGCCGGGCTTGTGCTCCAGGCGGTGGGCCAGACCCACTTGGTCGAGCACTGCCTTGGCTCGCTCGTTCGCTTCCTTCGGGGGCATACGACGGATGCGTAGCGGCATCGCGACGTTCTCCAGCGCCGTGAATTCAGGCAGCAGATGGTGGAACTGGTAGACGAAGCCGAGCTTCTCGTTGCGCAGGCGGCTGCGTTCGGCCTCGGACATGCGCAGCGGGTCGACGCCGTCGATGGCGATGGCGCCGGACGTGGGCGTATCGAGCGAACCCAGCAGATGCATCAGCGTACTCTTGCCGGAGCCCGAAGTGCCGACGATGGCCAGCTTTTCACCGCGTTGTACAGTGATATCCACACCCGTGAGGACGGGTACGTCCAGGTCAGCGTAGGTCTTGCACAGGCCGGCGGCTTGGATAACGGGATTATTCATAGCGCAGGGCCTCCGCCGGGTTGATGCGAGAGGCGCGCCAGCTTGGGTAGAGTGTGGCCAGCAGCGAGAGCGCCAGCGATACGCCGCCGATGCTCAGCACGTCGCCCAATTGCACGTCACTAGGCAACTCGGACAGGAAGTACACCTGCGGCGACAGCACGGCCGAGCCAGACAGCATCTCGACGAAATGTACGATGCGGCCCACGTTGGACGCCAGCAGCACGCCGCCGATCACGCCGGTGATCGTGCCAACAATGCCGCTGGCTGCGCCCTGGATCACGAAAATGGCTAGGATGCTGCGCGGCGACGCGCCCAGCGTACGCAGGATGGCGATGTCGGCCTGCTTCTCCGTCACGGCCATCACCAGGTTAGACACGATATTGACCGATGCGATGACGACGATGAGCGTCAGGATCAGGAACATCATGCGCTTCTCGATTTCCACGGCGCGGAAGTAGGCGGGGTCTTCCATGGTCCAGTCTCGGTAGGCAATGGGCCGGCGCGAGCTGGACTGCAGCTGCGCGGCGACTTGCGGCGCACGCAGCGGATCGGTGATCTTGAGCCGCACGCCCGACACGTCCTCGCCCATGTGATAGAGCTTCTGCGCATCCTGCAGGTTGATCAGTGCCAGGTTGGCGTCGTACTGGTACATATCGATCCAGAAGATGCCGACCACGGTAAAGGCGCGGCTGCGCGGAATCATGCCGCCGGGCGATAGGTTGCCTTCCGGCGTGATGACGCGGAGCTTGTCGCCCACATGGGCGTCAAGGCTGCGGGCCAGCTCCCGGCCCAGGACGATGCCGTATTCGCCCGGGCGCAGGCTGGCAAGGCTGCCGCCCGCGTCCATGTGGTGGCCAATGCCGGCTACCTGGTCTTCCAGTTCTGGAACGACACCGCGCACCAATACGCCCTGGAACTCGCCATTGTTCGACAAGAGGCCTTGGCCCTGCACGAAGGGCGCGCTCGCCAATATATTGGGCTGGGACTTGAGGTCTTCGCGCACGCCCTGCCAGTCTGCCAGATGGCCTTCTTCTCCAAATGCCTGGATATGGGATGCGACATCCAGGATGCGGCCGCGAATCTCATGCTGGAAGCCATTCATGACCGACAGCACGGTGATCAGCACGATGACGCTGAGCGCGATGCCTATCATGGAACAGGCCGTAATAAAGGAAATAAAGCCGTTTCGGCGCTTGGCGCGGGTGTAGCGCGAACCAATGAGCCATTCGAAGGAATTCACGGTGTTGGCGGGTGATGTCGGAGAGGCACGCAGTTTGCCACAGCGTTGCGGGGGAACCAATCACGTTCTTTTACACACGAAAACAGCAAGCGCGGGCGGCGAAGCGATTACAATGCCATTCGGCGGAGTACAGTAAACAAGCGCGAACGGGTTGCCGACAACAAATCACACGGCCCCGGTCTGGGTCCTAGCTCGCCCGGCAGCGCAACAATGAACCCATGATCGACAATCTCAAGAAGCTGTTTGTTTTTGGAGGCGAATCCCGCGTAGCGCGCTCGATCGAGACGGTCGAGGGCTTCCGTTCGTTCGCGCCTACCCAGGCCTTGCAAGCGGCTACCGACTGGCTCCATCAGGAAAGTCGGCGCGGCGCCAATTACCGCGACGGCCTGGCCGTGCTGCGCGCCATCGACGATAGGCTGCGCGTCATCGTCGAGAACGCGCTCAACGCAATGTTGGACTCGCAGGCCAACCATACGCGCATGGGCCTGCTGCTGCAGGGGACCGTACCGTACTGTGCCACCATCGTGGCGAACTATACCGAGGCGATGCGGCGCGAATTGGTGGAACTGGCGCGCAAACCCGCCAATGCTTCGCTGGTGCAGGCGTCCGTGGCGAGCTGGCTGTATTGGCTGGGCCGCGACCATGTCGTGCGCTATATGCGCGATCCGAAGGACGACCGCTTGCCCTGGCATGAGATCCGCCCGACAGCCGAATTCGCACTGGACCAGGGTGGGGGCTTCGCTGCCAAGCTCAGCAAGCCCGACGGCGAGGCTGGCCGCCTGCAAAAGCAGCTCGCGCAACTCGTCTTGCTGGCGCGTACGCTGACACCCGACCTGCACGGCAGGCAGCTCCTGATCGCCGACCGCCTTACCGATGCCTTGGCCGGCTTTATCCACGTCAGCGACCAGCATTCGCCCCAGACGCCGATGGGGCAGGCCGGTGACGACGACAATCCGCCGACCATCCTGAGTCATATGTCGCTGCAGACCAAGCACACGGGCCGTGGCTTGTTCTATGGCCTGGAGCGAAGCCTGCAGGAGCTGGTCGTGTTGGAGCAGATGATCACGACCCAACATAAGATTCCGCCCAAGGTCGATCCGTTCAACAAGTTCGACGTGGCTGAAACGCTTGTAGTCATCCGCTACCTCAAGAATCGTTGGAGCGGCCGGGAAGTGCGCCGCATGGCCGAGCGCAAGGCGATCAGCGGATCGCTGACGGTCGCCTATGACTTCGGCGTGATCCGACGGCTGATCGTCCAGGCCACGCAGGGCACGCCCGCCAAGACCGTCGAGACGACGGTGGAGCGGGCCATGGTGGAAGACGTCAGCGCCACGGGTGTCGGGCTGAAGCTGGTCAAGCATACGGGCTGGCTGAAAATCAGCCAGTTGCTGGGCGTGCGTACCGATAAGGATACGAACTGGCGCGTGGGCGTGGTACGCCGCGCAATTCCGAGCGGCCACGGCGAGATGATCGCAGGGGTGCAGCTTATGAGCCGCGACCCGGAGTCCATCCGCCTGACACGGCGCGCCAAGGTGTCGCAATGGGAGCGCGTGTCTGACGTCCAGTCGTGGGAGAACCTGCTGGCCGTCTATCTACGGCCAGAGTCGCTCAACGACAATCAACACATCGTCATCCTGGCCAAGCAGGATCTGGAAGTGGGCAAGATCTACGGCGCACCGGCCACGCGGGACGGTGATCTGGCGTTCCGCGTGCTGGCCATGAGCGAAATTGCGTCGGACTGCGTACTCTACCGTTGCGAGCGCTTGGCTGAAGTGACGGCCAAGGATACGCCCAACACCGCTGGGCCCGCGCTCTGATGCACCTCACGCTTGCCCTGCCTGAATTGCGTATTCGGGCCTCAGTGCCTTATGACCCGTGCGACGGCCTGGCGCTGGATGCGCTGCGTGAGCTATTGGGGCGTGGTGATGGCCACACCGTGACTGAAACCTCCTTCGATGCCTGGCTGCGCAACAGCTTCAATGCTGGCGACGTTGGTGTCGCCGATGTCACGCGCCGCGTCGATATGCCCGATCGCGAGGCCGGCTTCTGGATGCGCGCCGACCCGGTCCACCTGCGACCAGATCGCGACCGCGTGATGCTGTTCGACGCCGGCGTCCTGCAATTGCAGGATGTTGAAGCGCAAGCACTGATTGCTGCGCTGAATATGCAGTTTGCCGCTGACGGCATGGTGTTCCATTTCGGTAGTGCGACACGCTGGTACGTTCGACTGGATCGCGTGCCGGCGCTGACGACGGTGCCGCTGGCCCAGGTCGTTGGCCAGGACATTCATCCACATCTGCCCAAGGGGCCGGAAGCATTGCAGTGGCACCGGCTGCTCAACGAAGTGCAGATGTTCCTCTACACCCACGCAGTGAACGATGCGCGCGATGCGAGTGGCCGGCCTGCCGCCAATTCCGTCTGGTTCTGGGGTGAGGGGCGGGCTGCAGTGGGTCTGGCGTCGCCTTTCAAGGCCGTGATGGCGGACGACGCCTGGGCGCGCGGTTTGGGCCAGGGGGCCGGCGTGCTGACCTATCCGCTGGCCAACGGTTTCGACGCCAGTGATGGGCGACTGTCCGATGGCCTGGTCGTCATCGACCGGTTGGCCCAATGCGCCATGCGTGGCGATATCGCCGCCTGGCGCGATGCATTGCAGGCGCTGGAACAAGGCTGGTTCAAGCCGTTGCTCGCGGCTTGGCAGAGTGGCAAGATCGAATCCTTGCGCCTGGTCTTGCCGGGTGCTGGCGACGTGCGTGAAATTGTGCTGAGCCGGAGTGCTCGCTGGAAAATCTGGCGCCGCCCGCTAGCCCTGGCGAACGTCGCTCATTGAGAACCCTATGAATATCATTACCCGGCCCGTGCCGAGCGAGGCCGAGCAGGCCCTGCTCGCCGCAGGTTTGCATCCGATTGAGGCGCGCGTGTACGCTGCCCGCGGCATTTGTACGGCTGACGACCTCAATACCGATCTGGGCCGCCTGTTACCGGCTTCCGGTATGAAGGGTGCAGCCAGGGCTGCAGTACGGCTGGCCGACGCCATCGCCGCGCGGGAGCGCATCCTTGTCGTTGCCGACTACGATGCCGATGGCGCTACGGCCTGCACGGTCGCGATACGCGGCCTGGCCGCCATGGGTGCCGTGGTTGACTTCATTGTTCCCAATCGCTTCGAGTACGGCTACGGGCTGACGCCCGAGATCGTCGAATTGGCAGCCGCCAAGTCGCCACAACTGATCGTCACGGTCGACAACGGTATCGCCTCGGTAGCCGGGGTAGAGCGGGCCAGGGCCCTGGGTATCGACGTGTTGGTCACCGACCACCACCTACCGGGCGACAGCCTGCCGGACGCCCTGATCGTCAATCCAAACCAGCCGGGTTGCGAGTTCGCCAGCAAATCGCTCGCCGGGGTTGGCGTGATGTTCTACGTGCTAATGGCGCTGCGTGCCGAAATGCGCCAGCGCGGCGCCTTTGCAGGCCGCACGGAACCGAACCTGGGTGATCTGCTCGATATCGTAGCGCTGGGCACAGTAGCCGACGTCGTGAAGCTCGACGGCAACAACCGTATCCTGGTGGAGCAGGGCTTGCGGCGTATCCGTGCCGGCCGTGCTTGCGCCGGGCTGCTCGCGCTGTTCACGGCTGCCGGCCGCGATCCACGCAGGGCCAGTGCTTTTGATCTGGGCTTTACCCTCGGGCCCAGGCTCAATGCGGCAGGCCGGCTCGACGATATGTCGTTGGGCATCGCCTGCCTGTTGGCCGACGATCACGGCGCGGCGCTCGACATGGCGCGTGAGCTGGACAAACTGAACCGCGAGCGCCGTGCCATCGAAGCCGATATGCAGGATATCGCACAGGCCAAGCTCGATGCCGTCACCGTGGACGACCGCTACAGCCTGACTGTGTTCGACCCTGACTTCCATCAAGGCGTGGTGGGCTTGGTTGCGAGTCGCCTCAAGGATAGACACCATCGCCCGACCATTGTATTCGCCGAAGGCCTGGACCGGGAGGTGAAGGGCTCGGGGCGTTCCACCCCAGGCTTGCACCTGCGTGATGCGCTCGACCTGGTCGCCAAGCGTGAGGCCGGGCTGATTTCCCGCTTCGGCGGCCACGCTGCGGCAGCCGGTTTGACGTTAGCCGACGCGACCGGCGTGGAACGCTTCCGTATTGCCTTCGAGGCCGTATGCCGGGAGCTGATGCCGGCATCGGCTTTGTCCCGCACGTTCGAGGTCGATGGCGAGCTCGCCAGCGGCGCGCTCGACCTACAGCTGGCCGAGCGGCTGGATGCCCGCGTGTGGGGTCAGGGTTTTCCGGCGCCGCGCTTCGTCGGACGCTTCAAGGTGCGCAACCAGCGCATCGTGGGCGAAAAGCATCTCAAACTGAAGCTGGAGTGTGAGCATGGGCTGGTGATCGACGCCATGCGCTTCCAGCATGCCGATCCGCTTCCTGACGTCATCGAAGCGGTATACCAGTTGTCGGTAAATGACTGGCAGGGCTCGCGTAGCCTACAACTACTGATAGACGTCGCCCAGCAAGGATAATGATGGCCAATACCCGCGTTCTTCATGGTTTTCACGCCGTTACAGCCCGACTGTCGCGCCAGCCGCGTAGCGTGCTGGAACTCTACTTCGTGCGCGAGCGCCACGACCCACGCATGGCCGATCTGCTCAAGATGGCAGAAGCAGCCGGGATCAAGCTGGTGCCGGCCGATGCGGCACGCATCGACGGCCTGACCGGTAGCCAGCGCCACCAGGGTGTCGCGGCTATCGTCGACGCTAGCCAGCAGTTCGTGGCATTGGAAGACGTGCTGGAAGATCTGAAGGAACCACCGCTCCTGTTGATTCTCGACGGCATCACCGACCCGCACAACCTCGGTGCCTGCCTGCGCGTGGCGGATGCCATGGGTGCGCATGCCGTGATTGCGCCGAAGGACAAGTCGGTGGGCTTGAACGCAACGGTGTCAAAAGTTGCGTGCGGCGCGGCCGAGGTCATCCCTTATATTGTGGTGACCAACTTGGCGCGCACGCTGCGCGACCTTAAGGATGCCGGTGTCTGGATCGCCGGCACAGATATGGACACCGAAACTGACCTGTTCCACTTCGACCAGACTGGGCCGCTTGCTTGGGTCATGGGGGCAGAAGGGCATGGCATGCGGCGCTTGACGCGCGAACATTGCGATGTGTTGGTCAGCATCCCCATGTTCGGTTCGGTCGAGAGCCTCAATGTGTCGGTAGCGAGTGGCATCTGCCTGGCGGAGAGCCGTCGACAGCGGGTGCGCGCTGCAGAAAAATAATACCGCCATCCGGCGGACGGAGGTCGAAATGCCAGGTGAAGCCTTCAATCGACGCCCAATCCGGGCTCGCTCCGCCGAATGGGCCAAGCGCATGGCGGCATCGCTGGCCGCCAGCTCGATCACGCCCGACCAGATTTCACTTACCAGCATCGCTTTTGCCGGTCTTGGTGCCTTCGTGCTGGCCTTTATCAACGATGCGGCCAGCATGTTGTTCTGCGCTCTGGCCATCCAGGGGCGACTGCTATGCAATCTGTTCGATGGCATGGTAGCGGTCGAGCACGGCAAGGGCTCGCCGCTGGGTCCCATGTTCAACGAATTCCCTGACCGTATCGCCGACACGGTGCTGATTGCTGCGCTGGGTTATGCTGCGGGGTATCCGGCACTGGGCTGGATAGGCGCGGTGCTCGCCCTGATGACGGCCTATATCCGCGCCTTCGGCGGTTCCTTGGGCCTCCCGCAGGACTTTCGCGGCCCCATGGCCAAGGCGCACCGCATGGCCGTGATGACGGCCGGTTGTGTGATTGGCGCCGTTGAGTCGGCTATGCACGGTAGTCGTTATGCGCTATTGACTGCCTTGCTGGTGATCGTTGTCGGCTCAATCTTCACCTGCATCAATCGCGCCCGCGTCATCGCTGTCCAGCTGAGGCAGGTCTGACGATGTGGCTGTCACAGCTGCTGATTGGCCTCACGCGTGCCGCCCTGGGTGCCACGCCACGCTGGATAGGCTGCGAGCCGAGCACGGCGCAGCGCATCTACTTCGCCAACCACACCAGCCACCTCGATACGATGGCACTGTGGGCCGCCTTGCCGCCCGCAATTCGCGCATCGACCCGTCCCGTGGCGGCGGCAGATTACTGGGGTAACAACAAGCTCAAGCGCTACCTGGCGCTGCAAGGGCTGAATGCGGTGCTGATCGAACGCAATTCGGGCAAGGCCATGAGCAATCCGCTGGAACCTCTTTATACAGCTTTGGAGCAGGGTGCTTCATTGATTGTTTTCCCCGAAGGAACCCGCCAGGCGCAGGCCTTGCCCGGCACCTTCAAGCCGGGCCTGTTCTATTTGGCCGAGCGCTTCCCCCAGGTGGAGCTGATCCCCGTGTACCTGGAAAACATCCATCGCTGCATGCCCAAGGGTACGTTCTTCCCCGTGCCGCTTATCTGTACGGTGCGCTTCGGTGCGCCACTCGCTAGGGAAGAGGGCGAAGCCAAGGGGGCATTCCTGAGCCGCATGCGCGATGCCGTCGTTGGGTTGGCCTCATGACGGTACAGGAAAAGTTCTATTGCGTGCTGGGCGGGGTTGGCGCACTGCTGGTCTTGGCGTCAGTGATCACTTGGCTGCTGTGGATGCGACGCGGCAACACACCCTTGATCACGAACCTGGCGGCGCGCATGCGTGCCTGGTGGGTGATGGTCGGCATCTTTGCTGCGGCCTATGTGCTGGGGCGCAATGCGACGCTGGTCTTTTTCGCCTTCGTCTCCTTCTTCGCCCTGCGCGAATTCCTCACCCTTACGCCCACCAGGGCGGGTGATCACCGCGCCCTGTCCATCGCCTTCTTTATCCTGATTCCCGTGCAGTATTGGCTGATTGGCACCGACTGGTACTCGCTCTTCGCCATCTTCATCCCCGTCTACGGCTTCCTGCTTCTGCCTTCGTTTTCGGCCCTGATCCAGGATACCGACCACTTCCTGGAGCGCAGTGCGAAGATTCAGTGGGGCGTGATGGTGGCGATCTACTGCATCAGCCACGTGCCGGCCCTGTTGCTGCTCGACATCCCGAACTACAAGGGGCAGGATGCGCTCCTGATGTTCTTCTTCCTGCTCATCGTGCAGCTGAGCGACGTATTCCAATACATCTTTGGCAAGCTGATGGGTAAGACCAAGGTGGCGCCCGTGGTCAGCCCCTCGAAGACGGTAGAGGGCCTGGCGGGCGGCATCATATCGGCCAGCCTGCTGGGTGGGGCGCTCTGGTGGTTGACGCCATTCAACCCGCTGCAATCTGCCGCGATGGCGTTTATCATTGCGCTGATGGGTTTCCTCGGTGGGCTTGTGCTGTCGGCAGTAAAACGCAGCTTGGGTGTCAAGGACTGGGGAACCATGATCGAAGGTCATGGCGGCATGATGGACCGGGTGGACTCGGTCAGTTTCGCCGCACCGATTTTCTTCCATCTAACACGTTATTTCTTCACCTGAACGCAATTCAAATCGGGTGGAGGTATTGGCACTGCACTTGTAGGCACTAAGGTAAGCAATTGAACAGCACGGAAAAAGCCATTGCGATGGTGGGCCTGGAAAAACACACGCCCATGATGCAGCAGTACCTGGCACTCAAGGCAGGACACCCGGACAAGCTCGTGTTCTACCGCATGGGCGACTTCTACGAGCTGTTCTTCGACGACGCCGTCAAGGCGGCGCGCCTGCTTGACATCACTCTGACGGCCCGCGGCCAGTCCGGTGGCGAGCCGATCAAGATGGCCGGCGTGCCTTTCCACGCCGTCGAGCAATACCTGGCCAAGCTGGTCAAGCTGGGCGAGTCCGTCGCGATCTGCGAGCAGTTCGGCGACCCGGCAACGACGAAGGGGCCAGTCGAGCGCCGCGTGGTGCGCATCGTTACGCCTGGTACCTTGACCGACGCAGCGCTGCTGGACGACAAGCGCGAGAACCGCCTGCTATCGCTCAATATCCATCGCGGCAAGCTAGGCCTTGCCTGGCTGAGCCTGGCGTCCGGCGAGTTCACCGTCGTGGAAGCAGCAGCGGAAGCGCTGTTCTCCGAGCTGGAGCGCCTGCGCCCGGCCGAAGTGCTGGTACCGGACGATCTCGGCATTGAGCTGCCCAATACGGGTGCCTTCGTGCTGCGCAAGCTGGCGAGCTGGCAGTTCGATGTGGAGACGGCTGCGCGCAATCTGGCCCGGCAATTCCAAACGCAGGACCTGAGCGGCTTTGGCATCGACGAGCCCAATGTCGCCGTGGGCAGCGCCGGCGCGCTGCTGGAATACGCCAAGCAGACGCAATGTGGCGCCGTGCCCCATGTGACGGGGATTACCGTGGAGGTCGCCGGCCAGTACCTGGCGATGGATGCGGCCACTCGCCGCAACCTGGAACTGACGGAGACGATACGCGGCGAGGCATCGCCCACGCTATTCTCGCTACTTGACGTCTGTGCTACCTCCATGGGCAGCCGCCTGCTGCAGCACTGGTTGCATCATCCTTTGCGGCGGCAAAACAAGATCATGCGCCGGCGCGACGCCGTCAGGGCCTTATATGAGGCCAATACCCTATTCGACATCCGAGTGCGCTTAGGTGAGATCCACGACATCGAGCGCATTGCCGCCCGTATTGCCCTGCGTTCCGCACGTCCACGCGACTTGGCTGCGCTACGCGATAGCGTGCGCGGCCTGCCGGACATCCTGCCGCTGATCCCCGACAACGAATTGCTGACCGAAATCGGCCGGCAGTTCAGTGTGCCTGCCGAGTTGGTAGCGCTGCTGTCCAGCGCCATCCAGGACGAACCTGCCGTCGTCATCCGCGACGGCGGCGTGATCCGCGATGGATTCAATGCGGAGCTGGACGAGCTGCGCGCCTTGCAGACCAACCACGGTGATTTCCTGCTGGCGTTGGAGGCGCGCGAACGCGAGCGTACCGGCATTCCGACCATCAAGGTCGAATACAACCGCGTGCACGGCTTCTATATCGAAGTGACCAACGCGCACAGTGACAAGGTGCCGGACGACTATCGCCGCCGCCAGACGTTGAAGAACGCCGAGCGCTATATCACGCCGGAACTCAAGGCCTTTGAAGACAAGGCCTTGTCGGCGCAGGAGCGGGCTCTGCAGCTGGAGAAATCGCTGTACGAAGCGCTACTTGAAACGCTATCGGCCCATGTGCCGACCTTGCAACTGCTGGCCCAGGCCGTGGCCGGCGTCGATGTGCTGGCCGCATTGGCCGACAACGCCTTGCGCCGCGATTGGGTGGCGCCGCAGTTCCGTGACGAGACTGCCCTGCATATCGAAGGTGGACGCCACCCGGTGGTGGAGCAGCAGCTGCGCGACGGCAGCGGTGAACCCTTCATTGCCAACGACCTGCGGCTGGATGCGACGCGCAAGCTCTTGCTGATCACCGGCCCGAATATGGGCGGTAAGTCTACTTATATGCGGCAGGCTGCGCTGATCGTGCTTTTGGCGCACATCGGCAGCTTTGTGCCGGCGCAATCGGCCATGATCGGTACGGTTGAGCGCATCTTTACCCGTATCGGCGCCAGCGACGACCTGGCAGGCGGCCGTTCCACTTTCATGGTGGAGATGACGGAGACGGCCAATATCCTGAACAATGCGGGCGAGCACGCGCTCGTGTTGATGGACGAAGTGGGTCGCGGCACGTCTACATTTGATGGTCTCGCGCTGGCCTGGGCGATTGCGCGGGCGCTGATTGAGAAGAACCGCAGCTACACGCTGTTCGCCACGCACTATTTCGAGCTGACGCGGCTGGCGCTAGACTATCCGCAGGTGGCCAATGTGCACCTCGATGCCGTCGAGCATCGGGACAAGATCGTCTTTCTGCATAGCGTGCAGGAGGGCCCGGCGAGCCAGAGCTATGGTTTGCAAGTGGCTCAGTTGGCCGGTGTACCGCGCGATACCATACGACAGGCCAAGCGTTATTTGGCCGAGCTCGAAAGCCAGCAGGTGATGCAGCACGGGCAGGGCGACTTGTTTTCTGCGCCACAGATTGTCATGGAGGAACCGACCGTTCATCCGCTCGTAGAGCGTCTGGCCGAGCTGGATCCCGACCAGCTTACGCCGCGAACGGCGCTGGATCTCATCTACGAACTTGGCAAAATTGCCCGAGCAGATTGAAAAAATCAATCGGCAAATTCCCTACATCCGATCTATAAAAATTTGATTAACTAACTGTATTGCAACCTAGGGAGCCTCTGATCAAGTACCCGGGTCGGGTGCTTGATCAGAGGCTCCCTAGGCAGTACAAGGGCATCGCAGGAGATATCAATGGACGGTAACAGCCAATCCAGGCTGGACAGTGGTCTGGCGCGCATTTTCGGCATCGAGCCGAACAAGGCGGGCGTGCATCTGGACAAGATTCGGGCCAAGGCGGCAACAAACCTGGCTGCCTATGGGCGTCTGTTGGCAGATTTGTTTGCGCGCCAGTCGGTGCCGGTGCCGCCGCCCGTGCATCTGCAATGGTGGGCTGAAGGCAGCCGCATCTGCGTCGTGGGTGGCCACCCGGAGAAGGATAGGATCGAGATCATCCTGAACGGGGACGGAGAAATCGTCGAGGAGTTCAAGGAACTGGAACTACTGCACGAAATCGTGCGGTCTACCGAAACGGCAGGCAAACCGGAAACGGGTGGCCAGCATTTCAACATCGGCCTGACTAGCAGCGGGCCTATTGCCTTCTTTACCGAGTAAGGGTAGCTGGCGCGCATGCGTCAGCATCGACTCATCTAGGGCGTGTCATGCATTGTTCCCCGGCTCGACGGAAAACAATGCATAGCACGCCCTAGCAATTACCGGTGCTTGCGGCTGTGATGGCCGCTCTTGCCACCGCCCGCATGCTTCGAGGCGCCGTGGCGTCCATGTTTACCGTGCTTGCCGCGCGGCTCACTTGCCCGCTCTTCTGCCATCAACTGCGCCAGAATAGGTTGCCGCTCGGCGACACTGGCCTGTGTCACACGCTTCGCGCCGTTGTAGTGCTTCAACCAATAGGCATCCTTGAGCGACACAATCTGGATCTTGCTGCCGGTCGAGGGTGAGTGGATAAAGCGGTCGTCGCCCAGATAAATGCCGACATGGGAAAAGCGACGTCCCAGCGTGTTGAAGAAAACGAGGTCGCCCGGCTTCAGCTCGTCACGTTCGACATCCTCGCCTAAACGACTGATGGCAAACGCATTGTGCGGCAGGGCAATATTCATCGACTGCTGGAACACGTAGCGGATGAAGCCGCTGCAATCGAGGCCGGTCTCGGGCGTGTTGCCGCCCCAGCGGTAGGTCACGCCGATCAGCGACAGCGCCTGCAGCATGATGCCCTGGGCAAAGTCGCTGTCGGCGGCTGACGCGTTCTTGTCGTTGTTCGCTCCCTTGGCTTCCGAGGGCCGGCTGGTCGAGAACTTTCCCTCCGGTTTGCCGTCTGCCTTGATGTCGGCAGGACCGGGTGAAACGTCGGAAGGCTTGTCGTTCGAATCGTTGACCGGCGCCGCGAAGGCCAGGCAAAGGGGGAACAGCAATAGCAGGTGTCGGAGGTGCAACGTCATGCCGGCACTCTTTGGGGTGGAACTCAACATTGTAATGGAAAGCCTTTGAACAGGAGTCACTGCATGTGGCTAAAATCAAGCCATGCTACGTGAAACCATGAGCCTGATGCGGGACCTCCCGCGCATCCGCGAGATTATCGGTGTCTTCGCAAGACACGGATTCGGCGGATTGGTTCGCCGTCTTGGCGTGCATCGCACGTTTGAGAAGGCCGGTGAATCCATCAATGTGCCGGACGACCAAGCGCAAGCGCAAGAGCAAGAGCAGCTCGACCCGCCCGTACGGGCGCGCCGTGCGCTGGAGGAGTTGGGGCCGACCTTCATCAAGCTAGGGCAGGTGATGGCGACGCGGGTCGATGTGTTGCCACCGGAGTGGATCGCCGAGCTTGAAAAGCTGCAATCCAACGTGCCCAGTATCCCGTTTGCGGAGCTAGAGGCGGAATTGACCAAGGCCTGGGGTCAGTCGCCACGCGAGATGTTCCATGACCTCGACGAAACGCCCGTCGGTTCTGCCTCGATCGCACAGGTGCACCGGGCCAAACTGGCGGATGGCACGCCCGTCATTCTCAAGGTGCGCCGGCCCAATATCGTGCCCAAGATCGAGGCCGATCTGCGCGTGCTGCATCATCTCGCCACACTGGCGGAATTCGAGTTCCCGGAGACGCGCCAATACCAGCCTGTGCGCATCGTCGAACAGTTTGCCAAGTCGCTCAAGCGCGAGATGGACCTTGCGCTCGAAGCGCAGAACCATCGCCGCTTTGCCGAGAACTTCGCCAACGACCCCTACATCGTCATTCCAGCAATCCACTGGGACTACACGAACGAGATCGTCAACGTGCAGGCCTTCGTGGGCGGCGTGCCCGGCAACGAATTGGAGTTGCTCGAAGCGGCTGGATTGGATCGCAAGTTGTTGGCACAGCGTGGCGCGGACGCGGTGCTCAAGATGATCCTGATCGATGGTTATTTCCACGCCGATCCGCATCCGGGCAACGTCATCTATCTGCCGGAAAACCGCATCGCCTTTATCGATTTCGGCATGGTCGGGCGGCTCCCAGCGCCCCGCCGCGATGAGATCGTGGACTTGCTGGCAGCGCTCGCGGCGCGCGACGAACGCGGCATCCTGAATGTGCTGTTGGACTGGACGGCAGACGCCCCGGTCGACGAGGACCGGTTGGCGGCCGACCTGGCGGACTTCCTGTTCAACTACGAAAACCTCGCGCTCAAGGACATCCGTTTTGGGCAGTTGCTGAACGACGTGATCGGCATCATGCGTGAGCACGCCATCACGCTGCCGGCCGATCTCACCTTATTGTTTAAGGCGCTGATCACCTTGGAGGGCCTAGGACGGCAGCTTGACCCTGACTTCCAGATGGTGTCGCACCTGACACCCTTCGTACGCGCCGTCATCGTCAAACGCTATTCGCCGGCGGCGCTCGCCAAGAAGGGCAAACGCAATCTGTGGGAGTTGATCCAGCTCGCGGGCGGTCTTCCGCGTGATATTTCGCGCCTGGTAAAGGCGGCACGGCGCGGCAAGTTGCGCATCGACCTGGATCTCAAGCGCCTGGACGCCTTCGGCCAGCAGATCGACCGCGCGGCTAGCCGCCTGACGCTCGGCATCGTCACGGGCTGCTTGATTATCGGTTCCAGCATCGTGATGACCGTGCCGGCCGGGCCAAGGCTTTTCGGCTTGCCGGCTTTCGGCTTCCTCGGCTTTATCATTGCCTTCCTCAACAGCGTGTGGCTGGTCTATTCGATCTGGCGCGCCGGCAAGACCAGGGACTGACATGTTCAGACGCATTGCCCGATGAGACAGCTATCCTTGCTGCGCATGGCCGTGCTGGACCGGCTCCGGCCCGTGGAATGGCAACGCACCTTAGCTACCGCCGCCGTGGTCGGTGTGCTTGGCGCATTGGCGACCATTGGTTTTCGCTCCCTGATCCAGTTGACCGAGCATTTCTTATACGGGCGCAGCGACAGCCTGGTGCAGATTGCCCGCGGGCTGGTTTGGTGGAAGCGGCTGCTGGCGCCCGCGTGTGGGGGCATCGTTGCCGGCCTGCTGCTCGCCATTGCGCACCGGCAGCCGGAGGCATCGACCGGGGGCGACTATATGGAAGCCATCGCATTGGGCGACGGCGAAATTGGCGTACGCGCCTCTTGCTGGCGTGCGCTGTCATCAGCCGCAACAGTAGCCAGCGGCAGCGCCATCGGCCGGGAAGGCCCCATGGTGCAGTTGGCCGCGATGGCAGGTTCCTTGATCGGCAAGTGGCGCAAGATGCCCGTGCCGCGCCGGCGTCTCTACGTGGCCTGCGGCGCTGCGGCCGGCATCGCGACGGCTTACAACGCCCCCATTGCGTCAGCCATGTTCGTGTCTGAGATCGTCCTGCGCTCGGTCGCCATCGAAAGTCTCGGACCCCTGATCGTCGCAGCGGTCGCAGCCAATATTGTCGTCAGCGAGCTGGCGGGCTTCGCACCCGTCTACCATATGCCCCATATCACCTTGGCGCATGGTATGCCGACGCTAGTGCTTGCCTTGTTGGGTCTGTTTGCAGGCGCAACGGCGCCAATTTACCTGTCGATGCTGGACCGGTTCCGCGCCTGGTTCGGCAAATGGCACGGGCCGCTATGGCTCAAGCTGGCGTCGGGCGGCCTACTGGTCGGGGCGATCTCCATCGTTGAGCCCGGCGTGTGGGGCAACGGCTATAGCGTCGTGAACGCCATCCTGCAGGGCGGATGGCTGGTGCAAGCCTTGCTCGTGATTCTCGTGCTCAAGCTGCTGGCGGTGTCGATCACGACCGGATCGGGCGCCGTGGGAGGGATATTTACGCCTACCTTGTTCACAGGCGCCGTCGTGGGCGCCTTGTTTGGCAACCTTGTCCACGCCTATTGGCCTGGCTTGGTGCCGGAACCTGCCGCCGTGGCAGTCGGCATGGGTGCCTTCTTGGCGGCGTGTACCCATGCGCCGCTGATGTCCATCCTGATGATCTTCGAGATGACGGAGAGCTACGACGTCGTCGTTCCTCTGATGGCGGCCTGCGTGCTGGCCTATTCCATCTCGCGCATGCTCCATACCGCGTCGATCTATGCCACGGCCAACGATGTGGCGGCGCGCTCGCCTGCGCTTGCGATAGCGGCCGACCTGCTGCGCGAAGACCCGCCGACGATACGGGTCGGTCAGAGCATGCGCGAACTGGAGGCCGTGTTCTTGCGGCGCCGCTGGCAGCATGTTTATGTGCTCGACGGGCAATCCCGCTTTGTTGGCGCGATTTCCCTGCACGACTTTGCACCCGCGCTGCAGGCGGCACGCGATTTCGGGGCAACCTGGCCGGACTCTCTTATGCGCCTCGATTACCCACGCGTGGAAGATACGGCGCCGGCCTGGCAAGTGATCGAGCGCTTCGCCAGCCATCCCGGCGAGCGATTGCCAGTACTTGACCCAGCTGGGCGGCTATTGGGTTATGTGACGAAAACCGATCTGGTGTTGATATTCCGCGATATTACGGCTGCATCGGGTGCGTAAAGCGAATTCGAGCTATAGATAAACCGCGGGCTTGTTATCTATTGACGGTCCGAAAAAATAGATTGATCGAGCGAGGCGGTGTGACTGGGTACGCAGGTTGCGCGGTTACCTGAATACTCATTGGGAGAAGAACGATGTCGATGGGAACGGTAAGAGGCAAGATCATGCTCGCCTATTTGGGCGCGGCTGCCTTGGTTATTGCGTCGGCCATTTTTGGCATCCTGGCATTAAACCGGGGAATTGGCCGATTCCGCGATGATGTGGCCCGCTTGGAAACGGCGCGCGGGCAGGTGCTGGAAATGCAGGTAACCTTCAAGAAGCAGGTGCAGGAATGGAAGGATATTCTGCTGCGCGGATATGACCCGGCAAAACTCGACAAATACTGGGGTAATTTCCAGGCTGACGAAAGCAAGGTCCAGACGCAGGCCGAGCAATTGATCGCGACCTTGCCCGACGGCGAGGCCAAAAACGTTGTGGCGTCATTCGCCGCTGCACACAAGCAATTGGGTGAGGGCTATCGCGCCGGGCTCGACGCATTCAAGCAGGCCAATGCCGACCCGAAGGTGGGCGACGCGAAGGTAGCCGGGATAGACCGGGCGCCGACTGATCTGCTCAGCAAGGCCGTCGACACAATCTCCCATGCCGCTGCTGAAGTACGCGCCGACACGGTGAAACAGGCGCATGAGGCAATGTACTTGTGTGTGGGGGCCATGATCGTCGCGTCCATTGCCGGCTGTGTGGTCTTCCTCGTACTGACGCGCCGCTCCGTGTGTGATCCGTTGGAAGCGGTGGCCAAGCGTATGGACGACATCACGCGGAACAACGACTTCACGGCGCGAGTACCGGCATCTGGCGAGGACGAGATCGCGACCTTGGGGCGTGGCATCAATCTTTGCCTGGAGCGTATCCAAGGGGCATTGAAGGGCATCAGCGATATCGCCACGACGGTGGCCGCCAGTTCACAAAGCTTGAAGGCGGTGTCCGATGAGTTGTCGCGCGGCGCTGACCTAAACAGCCAATCTCTGTCAAATATGGCCGCTGCCATCGAGGAGCTGTCGACAAGCCTGTCGACGACCGCTGATGGTGCCGCGAGCGCGCACGAGGATTCGGACGAGTCGGGCCGCCTAGCCTCAGATGGCAAGCGCGTCATCGACGCAGCTGTGGCCGAGATATTGGATATTGCACATACGGTGGAACATACGGCCGGCGATGTGCACCAGCTGGGGCAGCATTCTGCCCAGATCGCGTCCGTCGTTCAGGTGATCAAGGAGGTGGCCGACCAGACCAACCTGCTTGCCCTGAATGCTGCCATCGAAGCAGCGCGCGCAGGAGAGCAGGGGCGTGGCTTTGCAGTTGTCGCCGATGAAGTACGCAAGCTCGCGGAGCGTACCGCTCATTCGACGGAAGAAATCCGCGCCATGATGGATCGCATCCAGCGCAGCGTGGAGGCGGTTGTGGCCAGCATGCAGTCGGTCGAGACGAAGGTGCAGTCCTGCAAGAGCAAGGCGACCGATGCGGAGCAGGTCATGACGCAACTGCAGGTGCGCAGCGAACATATCGTGGGCACGGTGGCCGAGCTTTCGGCGGCCGTCACGCAGCAGAACGCAGCCAACCTGGTCATCGCACGCAATGTCGAGTCGATTGCGCAGGCAGCCGAAGAAGGTAGCCGGGCGACGGATAGCGCCGCCGATCAAGCTGAACGCCTCGATGAACTGGTGATCAATATGAAAGGCATCGTTGCACAATTCCGCGTGTGAGGTCGGACGGTGCTGCGACGACGATTGTGGCGATCTAAGGCCATTCCGCAATACCTAGTTGACTCCCGGCGATTCGGTCCCATATCTGGATCGGATCGCCGTACCTTTTTCACCTACGCCGCCCATAGGCGTGATCTGCAACCAGTTCTGAACAGAAAGGCCAAGTTATGAACGGACAATGGATCGATATCGCCGTCCCCGACGGCACGGGCTTCACTGGCTACTTGTCGCTGCCGCCAGCGGGCAAGGGGCCCGGCATCGTACTTATCCAGGAAATCTGGGGTGTGAACGAGCATATCCGTACGGTCGCCGACCAGTACGCAGCGTCGGGTTACGTCGTGCTGGCACCGGACCTGTTCTGGCGTTTGGAGAAGCGCGTTGACCTGGAGTACAACGAGGCAGGTAACGCTCGTGCCTTCGACTTCTATGGCCGCGTCGACACGGCAGCAGCCACGCACGATATGGCGGCTGCCGTTGCGTTGCTGCGTAAGCATGCGAACGTGACAGGGAAGGTGGCGACACTGGGCTACTGCCTGGGCGGGCAACTGGCCTACCGTGCGGCCGTAGCAAGCGGAGCGGATGCGGCTGTGTGCTACTACGGTGGCGGCATCCACCAGCATCTGGAGATTGCCAAGGATGTGACGCAGCCTATCTTGTTCCACTATGCCTCGAACGACGCACACATCACGCAGGACGTCGTTGCGCAGGTGAAGGCGGCGTTTGCAGGCAAGCCCAATGCCACGTTCTTCGACTACGCAGGTGTTGGCCACGGCTTCAATTGCTGGGGTCGCACGGCCGTGTACGACCAGCGGGCGGCTGCGCTGGCACAGGGGCGCACGCTGATCTTCCTGTCGGAACATCTATAAGTAAGGCGTATAGGGAACGAAACAGGCCGGGCATGCGCCCGGCCTTTGTATTTGACCTACTTCGGTTAGATCTGCTGCCGGCCTTGCGTGGCCGGCGATGGTGTGGCGGCCGGCTTTTCCTGGCCCTTGCCCGATCGGAACAGGTCGAGAATCTGCTGTTTTTCCGCCGACGGGTTAGGTGCCCCACTTGGCGAGGGCGCCGCGCTTGGCGTATCGCCCCCAGGCGTTGGCGTGGCTTCGCCGCCTGCGTTGTCGGTACTGTTGCCGCCCGGCAGGTCGATGCCCGACACGAAGCCATTCCCTGGTGTCTTATCGGAGAAATACAACTCGCCGTCGATCACCGTCACACCGTCCGGCATTGGGGTCTGGTACTGCGGCACGTTCTTGAGTGCCTTGTCCATGTAGCGCACCCATACCGGCAAGGCCAGCTGGGCACCGAACTCGCGGCTGCCGAGACTGCGCGGCTGGTCATAACCCAGCCATGCTACCGCGACCAGCGTGTGTTGGTAACCTGCAAACCAGCCGTCGCGCGCTTCGTTGGTCGTGCCCGTCTTGCCGGCCAGGTCGGTGCGCTTGAGCGCATTGGTACCTGCACCCGTACCGCGCTGTGCGACAGTCTTCAGTAGGCTTTCCATCACGTAGGCATTGCGCTCATCGATGACGCGCGGGGCGCCCGTATCAATGGTCACAGGCTTGGCCTTGGCCATTACTGTGCCCTTGGCATCGTCGATTTCGCCGATCAGGTAGGGGCTGATGCGATAGCCGCCGTTGGCGAAAACGGCATAGGCGCCGGCCATCTGTAGTGGCGTCGTGGCGCCCGCGCCCAGGGCCATGGGCAGGTAGGGGGGCGTCTTGTCCGCTTCAAAGCCGAATCGGGTGGCGTACTCCTGGGCGTACTGCGTACCGATGAAGTGCAGGGTACGGATGGCGACAAGGTTACGCGATTCGGCCAGACCCGTGCGTAAGGGCATGGGGCCAATCGGTGTCGTATCGTCCTTCGGATCCCACACTTGGCCGCCCGTTTCCTCGATGGGGAAGTCCAGCGGTGCGTCGTTCACCAAGGTGCTTGGTCCCACGCCCTTCTCCAGGGCGGCCGAGTAGATGATGGGCTTGAAGGTGGAGCCTGGCTGGCGCCAGGCCTGCGTCACATGGTTGAACTTGTTCTTGGCGAAGTCGAAGCCGCCGACCAGCGCGTGAATGGCGCCGTCGTCCGGCTGGAGCGACACCAGCGCGCCCTCGACCTGGGGAATCTGCGCGATCTGCCAGTTTCCCTTGGCATCCTTCATGGCGCGGATCACGGAGCCCGGGCGAATGCGGATGCCCGCGCTGGCCTTGGGTCCAAGTGCAGCAGCGGCGAACTTCAGGCCCGCTTCGTTGAATTCGATCGTATCGCCATCCTGCACGACTGCCTGCACGTGCTTGGGCGTTGCCGAGATGACGACGGCGGCAACCACGTCGTCGTTGGCTGGGTGGTCGTCCAGTTCGTCTTCGATCGCCTGGCTGCGCTCGTCCGCGTCTTCCGGCAAGGTGATGAAGCCTTCCGGGCCGCGGTAGCCGTGGCGGCGGTCGTAGTCCATCACGCTGCTGCGCACCGCTTCATAGGCCGCTTCCTGGTCTGCAGCCTTGATGGTGGTGATGACGCTGAAGCCGCGCGTGTAGATATCGTCCTTGTATTGGCTGTACAGGGCGTCGCGCACCATTTCCGCCACGTATTCGCCGTGCACCTTGTACTGGTTTGTGCCGGTCGCAACGCGCAGCGGCTCGTGCACCGCAGCTTCATACTGCTTCTCGTCGATATACTTGAGCTCCAGCATGCGCTTGAGGATGTATTCCTGGCGCACCTTGGCACGTGGGAAGTTGACGATGGGGTTGAACGTGGACGGGCCCTTGGGGATGCCGGCCAGCATGGCCGCCTCGGCCAGCGTAATGTCCTTCAGGTCCTTGCCGAAGTAGATGCGCTCGGCACTGGCAAAGCCGTAGGCATGTTCGCCCAGGTTGATCTGGTTCATGTACAGCTCAAGGATTTGGTCCTTGGTCAGTACCGACTCGATCCGGTAGGCGAGCAGCATCTCGTACACCTTGCGGGTGAGGCGCTTCTCGTTCGATAGATAGAAGTTGCGGGCGACCTGCTGCGTGATGGTACTGGCGCCCTGTGTTGCGCCGCCGTGCATCGCATCCGCCAGCAAGGCGCGGGCGATACCGGTGAAGTCGACGCCGCCGTGTTCATAGAAGCGATAGTCCTCGATCGCCAGCACCGCTTGCTTCATGACGGGCGGGATATCCTTGAAGCGCACCACATTGCGCTTTTCGTCGCCGAACTCGCCGATCAGCACATGGTCGCTCGTGTATATGCGCAGCGGCAGCTTGGGGCGGAAGTCGGTCAGCGCATCCAACGGCGGCAGGTTCTTTTCCATGACGGAAATGGCATACCAGGCCAGGATGGCGACGACGACGCCGAGGCCAGCGCACACGCCCAGCGCCCAGAGCAGCAGGCGGGACCAGAGCGGGCGTTTATGGGATGGGGTGGAACTGGAATCTTGCGACTGTGCGGATGAGGACATGGACGCTGCGTGAGGATTCAGTAGTCGAAATCGGAGGAATGGTTGCGGATTGTAGCGTGCGGCGTGTGAATTTGCCGAGTTACCGGTTCGAAAGCATGAAACACGTAAAATTCCTTTCCGCTCAGTTGCCTTGGCTGACCGGCTCTGCACTATATTGGTTCCGATAAGACTGTTTTCTAAATAATCGAATCTGCAGGGAATCCAATGCGCCACGCTTCTTTCCGGCTGCCGAGCATTCGGTGGCATGGCACCGTCGCTACAATTATTTGCCTGTTCTTGAGTCTGGCCGTTTGGGCCGACGTTGGTCGAATCGAGGCGGGTGAGGGCGATATTCGTGTCATCGGTGACGACGGCACGGTCAAGGCGAGCGCTGTTGGGGCAGGTCTGGCAGGGGGCGACTCGGTGAGCACGGCAGGTGATCAGTCATGGGCCATCCTGCGCATGGAGGACGGCGCCAGCTTTACGCTGCGCCCTAATACGCGCCTGCATATCGACAAGTATCAATACGATGAATCGAATCCATCCAACAGCAAGAGCTGGCTGAACCTGGTGAAGGGTTCGCTACGCGCAATCACGGGCCTGATCGGCCGGCAGAGCCCGAGCAGCTACGCACTGCACACACCCACTGCAACCATTGGCGTACGGGGCACAGATCACGAAACGACTGTCATCGACGAAGAGCAAGCGACCGCCCACGTGCAGGCTGGTACCTATGACACCGTAAACGACGGTGAAACAGTGATGCACAACGAGCATGGCGATGTCTCGATCAAGCCTGGCAAGGTTGGCTTCCTGCAGCATGGCGGCACATCGGCACCCAGAATGTTGAATTACCGCCCGGCATTTTTTGACCGCTACCGCAACTTTGATCGCGGCCACGGCATCGTCGACGTGCTGGGCCGCATCCACAAGTCTGTCGGTAACGGTGCATTTACGGCACACCCGGATTTGAAGGAGCGGCTGAAGAACGAAATGAGCCGTCCACCTGAATGGCACAAGCCTCAAGCAGGCATGCGGCCGGTGCAGCACGGCGCGGCGGCTGGCAACGGACAGCACCCTTGGCAGCAGCAGGCAATGCAGCAAAAGGCACGGCAGCAAAGGACGCAACAACGTGCCGGAGGAGCCAACGAGGCCCGGCGGGCGGCGCAGGTTGCACAAGCGCGGAAAATGGCGAATGCTGGAAAGGAGCCGGCGGATAAAGTCGGCCAGAACTACAAGAAGCGCCAACGGAAACGGCGCAAGGGCGAGAAAGAGTAGCCAGTCATGTATCGCAGCTAGGCGACATTGCCTGGCCGGCGCGCAAATGGGGGAGAACATGAGTGCCACCAAGATATTCGTGGTCGACGACGACCCGATCCAACTGAAGCGACTATCTGGCGTACTGGGCCAACACTACGCGATGACCACGCAGGACCGCGCAAGCGGCCTGCTTGAGAACGTCGTTGCCGTTGCGCCCGACCTTATCATCCTGGATATCGAGCTGCCTGACGGTAATGGCATCGAGCTGTGCCGGATGTTGAAGGGGCAGCGCGAAACAGCTGATATTCCCGTCGTCTTCCATTCGAGCCACGATACCATCGACAACCGCATGGAGGCCTACGAGGTCGGCGGCGACGATTTTTTCCTGAAATCGATGACGGCGGACGAACTAGTCGCCAAGGTTGGCATCCTGCTTGATTGGGTGGTCCGCAACCGGCAGCTGGAGCGCGAGCGCGAATCGGCGCGGCTGGCCGCGCGCAATGCGGCAAATGATCTCGGTGAAGTCAGCATCGTACTGGAAGCGATACGTCAGGCAGGGATCGCCACCGATCTGACGACGCTTGCGACTATCGGCGTCGACGCCTTGTCGGACTTGCAGATCGAAGCCAATGTACAGGTGCGGGCGGGCAAGGAAAAGGTGACGATGAACCGGCGCGGCCTGTCCACGCCGTTGGAAACATCCATCATCCATAACTCGCGCCTGTCGGGAAAGGTGTTCCAGTTCCAGAATCGGCTGGTCGTGAATTTCTCGCACACCTCTATCTTTGTGAACAATCTGCCCACGAGCAATCCGACCAACATGCAGCGCATCCGCGACATGGCGGCGGTGATTGGCGAAGGCTTGAATTCCAGGGCGCGCGCGCTAGACACTGAGATCGCCTTGGAGGAGCGCAACCTTGTGCTGGTCAGCGTCACGGAGCAGGCCGAGCAGGCGCTGGGTCGGCTCGACCTGGCGTGGGGGCAGCGCAAGCAGCAGGCGGCGGACGCCTTGTCGCGCTTGAAGGAGAGTATGGAGCGCGATTTCCTCGGCCTTGCACTTAGCAAGCGCGAAGAAGATATCTGCATGTCGACCTTGCAGCGCTGTATGGCCGAAGTGGCAGCCGTGTTCGACCAGATGCCGACCGCCGACCCGATCCTATCGAAGCTCAAAGCCCGGCTCAGCTTCCATTCCTCGCAACGTTGAGCCCGAATCATTCGTGTCATGGGCAAAATCGTCGGGTAATTGCTGCAATCTCCGGGCGGTTCTTGGCGATAGTCCCCGCTTGGGCTAAGCTCCTGCGTCATCGACCGTCTTGGCGGGCGTGGAGAGTTATTGCATGACCGAATTTCATTTCATCACCCTTGGGCTCGGCGTCGCGTTGATCGGCGGGGTCTGGGGGTTCAATGCCTGGCAGGAGTGGCGCTTCAAGCGCCGCGCGGCCGAGGCCTTCGCGAAAAGCCATCCCGACGTATTGCTCGATACCCCGAAGAATATGGTGCGGCAGGGCGAGGTCGGGCTGCGTCTGGAGCCGTCGCTCGAACCGCTGCGTACGACGTCGGACCTGCCACCAGCGCGTAACGAGCCAGAAGTCGTCGACCTGCCGGATGTGGCCGCACTTGTGGTGACGGTGCTCGACCCAGCGCTCGACTATATCGCCGAAGTCCATCCGGCTGAGCCTGTGCCGGGCGCAGACCTTCCTGGTTTTGAGGTAGGCAAGCGTGTGCGCGCGCTTGGCCTGGCTGCCAATGACGAATGGGAGCCGGTACAGCCGGAAGGCCTGTATATGGAGTTCCGCGTCGGCTTGCAGCTCGTGGACCGCCAAGGGCCGGTGAGTAGTGCGCAGATGGTGATGTTCTGCGAGCAGGTCAACGCGTTCGCTGAGGCCCGTGCTGGCGTTGCCACCTTCCCGCGCCGCGAGGACAAGCTGCGTGTAGCGGCCGAGCTGGATGGCTTCTGCGCCGACGTCGACCAATTGGTCGGTCTGAACGTCGTGAGCAGCCGCAACCCGTTCGCCCAAAGCAGGGTCGTCGCCATGGCTGAAGCGGCTGGCCTAGTCATGGAAAGCGACGGCATGTTCTATGCACGTTCGGAATCCGGCAAGGTACTGTTTACGCTGGGCGATCGGCACCATCGGCCGCTTGATTCGCTGGAAGAGACACCGTCCGTGACCTTGCTGCTCGACGTGCCGCGCGTGGCTGGCGGGGAAGGGGCGTTCGACCGCATGGCCGACTTGGCCCAGCAGATGGCATTGACGCTGGGTGGCGATCTGGTCGACGACGATAATCGTTCGCTGAAGCCGGCCGACCTAGCGGCTATCCGCAAGCAGCTCGTCGGCCTGTACGGCCGCATGGACGACCGCGGCATCCCGGCCGGCGGCGTTGCGGCCCTGCGCCTGTTTGCGTGAGTAGTACGATGACCGCTACTGAACGCGCGCAGGCGCTGCGCGAGCTGCTCAATCGCTACAACATTGAGTACTATGTGCTCGACTCGCCGACCGTGCCGGACGCCGAGTACGACAAGTTGTTCCGCGAGTTGGAGTCGCTTGAGAACGAGCACCCAGCGCTGCGCACCCCGGATTCGCCCACGCAGCGTGTGGGTGGGCGTCCGCTGGATGCCTTTGAGCCGGCTATCCATGCCGTGCCCATGCTGTCGCTGAACAATGCCTTCAGCGACGACGATCTCATCAGTTTCGACCGCCGCGCCCGCGAAGCATTGGGCGTGGAATCGGTCAGCTACGACGTTGGGCCGAAGTTCGACGGCCTTGCCATTACCCTGATCTATCGCAACGGCGTGTTCGAGTCCGGTGCCACGCGCGGCGACGGCAGCACGGGTGAGAACGTAACGGCCAACTTGAAGACGGTTCGCGCTATCCCGCTGCGCCTGCGGGGCGATCGGCTCCCAGCGCTGCTCGAAGTACGCGGGGAAGTCTTGATGCTGCGCGCCGACTTCGACCGCCTCAATGCGGATCAGGATGCGCGGGGCGACAAGCGCTTCGTCAATCCACGCAACGCAGCGGCCGGCGCCCTGCGCCAGCTTGATTCCCGCATCACAGCCTCGCGCCGCCTGAACTTCTTCGCCTATGGCATAGCCCGTTGCGAAGGGGGCGAGATGCCCGCAACCCAGTCCGGCGCCATGGCTTGGTTGAAAACACTCGGTTTCCCTGTTTCCAAGCTTGCGGCCCGTGTCGACGGCGCCGAGGGCCTGCTCGACTACTACCGGCATATCGGCGAGCTGCGTCCGACACTGCCCTTCGATATCGACGGTGTGGTGTACAAGGTCGACAGCTTTGCCGACCAGGAGAAGCTGGGCTTCGTATCGCGCGCACCGCGTTGGGCTATCGCGCACAAGTTCCCGGCCGAAGAAGCGCTGACCGTGGTTGAGGGCATCGACGTCCAGGTCGGCCGCACCGGCGCGTTGACGCCCGTTGCGCGCCTGCAACCGGTTTTCGTGGGTGGCGTGACGGTGACGAACGCGACCCTGCACAACCTCGACGAAGTGCACCGCAAGGACGTACGTGTGGGCGACACTGTCATCGTACGCCGTGCGGGCGACGTGATTCCGGAGGTCGTTGGTGCCTTGCTGGAGCGGCGGCCGAAGGAGACCGTCGCAGGCGAGGAGGTGCCGAAGTATGCACCGTTCGCCATGCCCACCACCTGCCCCGTATGCGGCTCGCACGTGGCGCGGGAGGAGGGCGCTGCTGCCTATCGTTGCACGGGTGGCCTGGTCTGTTCGGCCCAGCGCAAGCAGGCCCTGCTGCACTTCGCCAGCCGCCGCGCCATGGATATCGAGGGCTTGGGCGATAAGTTGGTGGACCAGATGGTCGATGTGGGGCTGCTGCGTACGCCGGCCGACATCTATAAGTTAGGCATTCTCAAACTGGCGGAACTTGAGCGCATGGCCGAGAAATCGGCCGCCAATCTGCTCGCTTCCATCGACAAGAGCCGCAATACCACGCTGCAGCGCGTAATCTATGCGCTGGGTATCCGCAATGTGGGCGAATCTACGGCCAAGGACCTAGCGCGCCACTTTGGCAAGCTGGATGGACTGATCGAAGCAGCTACCTTGGCCGACGAGGCGGCGGCGCTCGCCGCGATACAAGCGGTACCCGATGTTGGGCCCATTGTGGCGAAGTCGATTCGTGATTTCATGCTGGAGAGCCACAATATCGAGGTGATCGAGCAGCTGCGCGCAGGCGGCGTCGTTTGGGCGGAGTCGGACCCGAGTGAGTTGCTCGCGACCGGTCCCTTGCTTGGCAAGACCCTGGTGGTGACGGGCACACTGCCGAGCTTGTCGCGCGACGAGGCGAAGGCGCTGATCGAGGCCGCGGGTGGCAAGGTGGCAGGTTCCGTTTCCAAGAAAACGGACTATGTAGTTGCGGGGGAAGCGGCCGGTTCCAAATTAGACAAAGCACAGGAACTGGGTATCGCTATCGTCGACGAGGCTGGATTGCGGGCGCTGGTCGGCTCGCAGCCGGCATAGGCAAAATCAAAGCAGTAGAGACTGCAAGCGGGCGGATTGGCCGAAAGGCCGACGGAGAAGAAGATGATTCACAAGGTAACAAAGGCAGTATTCCCTGTGGCAGGTCTCGGTACGCGTTTTCTGCCGGCCACCAAGGCGAGCCCGAAAGAGATGCTCAACGTCGTCGACAAGCCGCTGATCCAGTACGCAGTGGAAGAAGCGATTGCCGCCGGCATCACGGAAATGATTTTCGTGACTGGACGCGCAAAGCGCGCCATCGAGGACCATTTCGACAAGGCCTATGAGCTGGAAAGCGAGCTGGAGGCCAAGGGCAAGCACCAGCTGCTGGAAGTGGTGCGCAATGTGCTGCCCAAGAACGTGAGTTGCGCCTATATTCGCCAGCCGGAAGCCCTGGGCCTGGGCCATGCCGTGTCATGCGCGCGCCCGCTGATCGGTGATGAACCGTTCGCCGTGATCTTGGCGGACGACCTGATCGATGCAGAGAAGCCCGTTATGCGCCAAATGGTCGACCTGTTTGAAGAGACGCTGAGTTCCGTGATCGGCGTCGAGGAAGTACCGCGCGAAGATACGGGCTCCTATGGCATCGTGTCGACCGAGCGCAATGGCGGCGGCAATCTCAAGCTGACCGGCATCGTCGAGAAGCCGAAGCCGGAAGAAGCGCCGTCCACGTTGGCCGTGGTGGGGCGCTACATCCTGTCGCCGCGCATTTTCCGCCATCTGTCGCGCGCCAAGCCCGGCAAGGGTGGCGAGATCCAACTGACCGACGCCATCGCGGCCTTGCTGGAAGAGGAGCGTGTGTTGGCCTTGCCGTTCAAGGGTACCCGTTACGACTGCGGCAACAAGCTGGGCTACCTGCAGGCCACGCTCGCCTACGCGGCGCGCCACAAGGAAGTCGGCGCGGCCTTTACCGAGCACCTGCGGCAATTTGCCCAAGGCCTGGGATGAGCGCCACGTTACGCAGGCTGACCGTTTCGGATGACTTGAACGAGGCGACCCGGCTGTTCGACCTGTACCGCCAGTTCTACGAACAGCCGAGCGACCCGGAGGCAGCGCATCGCTTCCTCGCTGCCCGCTTGGCGAAGGCAGAGTCGGCCGTTTACCTCGCCGAGGCTGAGGGGAGAGTGTTGGGCTTTATGCAGCTCTACCCCGCCTTTTGCTCCATCGCTGTTGCGCCTATCTGGATATTGAACGACCTGTTCGTGCTGCCCGAAGCGCGTGGCCGCGGTATCGCCGCAAGCCTGCTAGATGAGGCCAAGCGTCTTGGCCGATCCAATGGGTCGGCTTACCTGATGCTGTCCACGGCCCATACCAACACCCGGGCTCAGGCAGTATATGAAGAGAATGGCTGGGAGCTTGACGAGGTCTATAGGGTCTATACCTTTGGCCTCTGAGGCTTGCCACGCACGGTCAGAACGCGCTTAGAATAGAAACACCAAAGAATACGAGGGCAGTATGCTCGCCATCATCGGCGGAACCGGCCTTACCCGGCTCAAGAATCTCAATATCACCCATCGCCAGGTCATCCGCACCCCCTACGGGGAGCCCTCGGGCGCCTTGATGTACGGCGAGATCAACGGCCATCACGTCGTGTTCATCGCCCGGCATGGTTACGGTCACACTATCCCGCCGCATGAGATCAATTACCGCGCCAATATCTGGGCGCTGGCCGAGCAGAAAGTGACGCGCGTCGTGTCGGTCTGCACCGTGGGTGGCATTCGTGAAGACCTGCCGCCCGGCACCATTGTGCTGCCGAACCAGATCATCGACTACACACACAGCCGCAAACACACTTTTTTCGAGGGTGGGGACAAGCCCGTCACGCACGTGGACTTTACTGAGCCCTATACGCCGAAGCTGCGCTCACGCATCCTGCAGGCGGCGCTGGTGGCCAAGCAGCGTGTGTTGGATGGCGGCGTGTATGCGGCAACGCAAGGGCCGCGACTGGAAACTGCAGCCGAGATCAACCGCATTGCGGCCGATGGCGGCAGCATTGTCGGCATGACGGGCATGCCGGAAGCGGCGTTGGCGCGCGAAGCCGGGTTGAGTTACGCCGCCATCGCCGTGGTGGCAAACTGGGCAGCGGGTCGTGGTGACAGCCTGCACAAGGTGGATTTGCGCCTAGCGGAGAATGTGTTCGAGGATGCGATCGAGCACGTGCACCGTATCTTGGAAGCACTGGTGAAAGTCGATGGCGATTAGGCCTGTATTGAAGATGGGCGACCCGTTATTGCTGCGGGTTGCCGATACCATCGAGCCGCAGGAATTCGGCTCTGCTGCCTTGCTCGCACTGATCCAGGACATGCAGGATACGATGGTGGCCATGAGCGGCGCCGGGATTGCTGCGCCGCAGATTGGCGTATCCAAGCAGCTGACGATCTTCGGTGGCTTCAAAAGCCCGCGCTACCCCGATGCGGAAGCGGTGCCCTATACCATCCTGTGTAACCCCGTACTGACGCCCGTCGGCGACGACATGGTGGACGACTGGGAGGGCTGCTTGAGCGTCCCCGGCATGCGCGGCGTCGTGCCGCGTTACAGTAAGCTGCGCTACCAGGGCTGCGACCAACACGGCGAGCCCATCGACCGCACGGTGGAGGGCTTCCACGCCCGCGTGGCGCAACACGAGTGCGATCATCTGTTCGGCATCCTCTATCCCATGCGTATCAAGGACTTGAGCCGTTTCGGCTATACCGACGTCCTGTTCCCTAACCAGCTACCGCCGGAGGAGTGATGACGCCAGCCTTCCAAGCCGCAATTTCAGCCTATAACGAGCGGCGCTGGGAGGACGCCATCCACCGCGCCTCCGATGCGCTCAAGCTGGAACCCAACAATCTCGACGCGCTAGAGGTCTTTGGCCTGGCCTGGTTCCGCCTGGGTCAGCTGGGCAATGCCATTGAAGCGCTTGAATTCTGTCAGCAGCAGGACGGGCGTAATGCACGCTATGCCTGCAACCTGGGCGAGCTTTACCGCGCCGCTGGCCAAATGGACAAGTGCGTCGCCATGTTGTCGATTGCGGCGCAGCTGGACCCACAATCCATTGCTGTGCTGGAGAGTAGCGGCCTGGCGCTGGTCGATACGGGCGACCTGACGAGCGCGGACGCCGCCCTGACCAAGGTCGCGCAGCTGCATTCGGACCGTGCGCTGGCCCAGTTCAATCTGGGTGAAGTACGCCGCCTGGCAGGTCGCTTTGAGGACGCCATATCATGCTATGAAGAGGCGCTGCGCCTCGATCCTGGCCTCTTGCAGGCACAGCACCAGCGCGCCCTGAGTCTATTGGCTCACGGCGATTACGCGCACGGCTGGGACGCGTTCGAGCATCGCCTCGATCCGCGCCTGAGCAAGCAGGTAAGCGCAGCCGAACCACGTTGGCAAGGCGTGTTCGAGCAGGGCCAGCGTGTGTTCGTCTATAGCGACCAGGGCTTGGGTGATGCCATCCTGTTCGCACGCTATCTGCCACATCTGGCCGAGCAGGGCGTAAACCTACTGGTCGCCGTTCCTCCGCCCTTGCTTGGCCTGTTCCGCGCGGCCATGCCAGGCATTGAATTTATCGCCTTGGGCGACGCTCGGCCCGCTTGCGACTGGCAGATTGCGCTCGGCAGCTTACCGGGCTTGTACCAGACCCGCGCTGGCCATGTACCGAACGTCACGCCCTACCTGAAGGCGCGGCCGGAAAAAATTGCCGCCTGGCGCAATACGCTTGCACGCAGCAGTGGCACGATCAAGATAGGTATCACCTGGGCCGGGAATAGCGCCACAACGGGTGTGAAATACCGCAATTGCCCAGTCGAACAATTCGCCACGGTTTTCCGCGATATACCGAGCCTTACGCTGGTAAACCTTCAGATGGGTGCGGCTGACGAGCTCAACACGCTGCGAGACGTGGCTGACGTCGTTGATCTCACGGGCGAAATCGCCGATTTTGAGGATACGGCGGCCGTACTCGCCAGTCTCGACATGGTTATTTCCGTGGACACTGCTTTGCTGAACCTTGCTGGTGCGGTGCACGTTCCGGCATGGGGATTGCTTGCGCTTGCTCCAGAATGGCGCTGGCATGGGCCGGACAGGCGCTCGCGTTGGTATCCCAGCGTGATTCGCTATACGCAAACCCGCTTTCTCGACTGGGGCGCGCCGCTGTCCATCATGCGCAGCACATTGCTTAGCCATATCAACGCCGCGGTCGTTCCGGCGCTGAATGGCCGACAATGAAGCCCAATATACGACAGGCAGAACGACGGGGGCACGGTCAATGTTCGACAATCAGTCCATCCTGATCACTGGGGGCACGGGCTCGTTTGGGCGCAAGTTTATCGCCACGCTGCTGGCGCGCTATAAGCCGCGTCGCGTCGTCGTGCTGTCGCGCGACGAACTTAAGCAATTCGAAATGCAGCAGGAGTTCAACGCGCCCTGCATGCGCTACTTCCTGGGCGATGTGCGCGATGCCGCTCGTATGCGCCAGGCCATGCGCGGCATCGACTATGTCGTGCATGCGGCAGCGCTCAAGCAGGTGCCGGCTGCGGAGTACAACCCGACGGAATGCATCCGCACCAATGTATCCGGTGCCGAGAACGTGATCGCCGCCGCGCTGGAAAACGGCGTGAAGAAAGTGATTGCGCTGTCCACTGATAAGGCGGCCAGCCCGATCAACCTGTACGGTGCGACCAAGCTGCTCAGCGACAAGCTCTTTGTCGCCGCGAACAATATCTCTGGTGGCCAAGCCACGCGCTTTTCCGTCGTGCGCTACGGCAATGTGGTCGGCTCGCGCGGCTCCGTCGTGCCCTTCTTCGACAAGTTGATCCGCGATGGTGCAAAGGAACTGCCCATCACCGACCCGCGCATGACGCGCTTCTGGATCACGCTGGAGCACGGAGTCGATTTTGTGCTGTCCAACTTTAACCGGATGCGCGGCGGCGAGTTGTTCGTGCCCAAGATTCCCTCGATTCGTGTGGTGGACCTGGCGCACGCCATGGCACCGAACCTACCGCACAAGCATGTGGGCATCCGCCCCGGCGAGAAGCTGCATGAGCTGATGGTGCCTTTGGACGACGCGCGCATGACCATCGAATTCGATGACCATTACGTGATCCAGCCCTCGGCGCGATTCACCAATGTGGACATCGACTACGCGGTGGACGCGGCGGGCGAGCAGGGCAGGCCGGTGGACGAGGAGTTCGAATACCGTTCGGACACGAACCCGCATTACCTTACGGTGGAAGAGATCGCCGCGCTTAACGCTTCGCATTGATGCCCATGATCCCCTACGGTCGCCAAAGCATAGATCAGGACGACATCGACGCTGTCGTCGAAGTCCTTAAATCGGACTGGCTCACGCAGGGTCCGTCCATCGACCGGTTCGAGCGGGCCATGGCAGAACGTTGCGGTGCGCGTCATGCAGTGGCGATCTGTAACGCCACGGCGGGCCTGCACATCGCCTGCATGGCGCTGGGGCTGGATCATGGCGACTGGCTGTGGACGACGCCGAACACCTTCGTCGCTTCCGCCAACTGCGGCCGCTACTGCGGCGCCAATGTCGATTTCGTCGACATGGACGCAAAGACCTGGAATATGGACGCCGAGAAGCTGGCGGCCAAGCTGGTTGAGGCCGAACGCCTAGGGCGCCTGCCCAAGGCTGTTGTGCCCGTCGCCTTCAGCGGCCAGAGCTGCGATATGGCGCGCATCAAGGCGCTGTCACAGCAGTATGGCTTCGCCATCATCGAGGATGCGTCGCACGCCGTCGGGGCGAGCTACCTCGGCAAGCCCGTCGGCTGCGGCGACTACGCCGACATGACCGTATTCAGCTTCCACCCCGTCAAGATCATCACGACGGGCGAGGGTGGCATCGTCGTGACCAATAGCGACGACCTGGCGAACCGCCTGCGCAGCGCTCGCAGCCACGGCATCACACGTAATCCGGATGAAATGCACGAGCCCAGCCACGGTCCGTGGTACTACGAGATGACGCAGCTGGGTTACAACTACCGCCTGACCGACATCCAGGCGGTGCTGGGCCTGTCGCAACTCAAGCGCCTGGATGCCTTCCTCGCGCGCCGTCGTGCGTTAGCAGCCCGTTACGATGCCCTGTTGGCCGACCTACCGCTACAATTGCCCACGCGCCAGGCGGGAACGGAGTCGGCCTGGCATCTTTACGTCGTGCGCCTGCAGTTGGAACGCATCGGTAAGCCCTACGAGGCCGTGTTCGAGGCCTTGCGCGCGGCCGGTGTTGGCGTGAACATGCACTATATCCCTGTGCATCTGCAGCCCTATTACCGGCAGTTCGGCTACCAGGCGGGCGACTTCCCAGAAGCGGAGCGCTATTATCGCGAGGCCATCACGCTGCCGATGTATGCTGGACTCACCGATGAGCAGCAGGACAAGGTCGTGGCGGCGCTGGGCACTGTGTTAGGCGATGCCGTCTAGCAAGCGCGATAGCGACGCAGGACATCGTATATGAGTCGAATCGCCATCATTCCTGCCCGTGGCGGCAGCAAGCGGATTCCGCGCAAGAATCTGCGTCCCTTTCATGGCAAGCCCATCATTGCCTACTCTATTGACGTTGCCCGCCGTTCACGCTTGTTCGATCGGATCGTGGTAAGCACGGACGATGATGAGATCGCCGACCTGGCCGTGTCGCTTGGCGCTGATGTCCCGTTTCGCCGGCCAGACGAGCTGGCCAACGATTTCGCCACGACGCTGGCCGTGATCCAGCACGCTATCAACAGCGTGGCCGAGCAGGGCACGAAGGCTGACTACGTCTGCTGCCTCTATGCGACGGCACCCATGCTGGCAGCCGAATCGCTGCAGGAAGCGGCGGCGCAGTTGGAACAGCGGCCGGACAAGTCGTACGTATTCTCGGTCACCCATTTTGACTTTCCCGTACAGCGTGCGCTCAAGCTGGGCGCGGATGGGGCGGTGGATGCGCTCTACCCGCAGTATCGCGACACGCGCTCGCAGGATCTGGAACCAGCCTTCCACGACGCCGGCCAGTTCTATATCGGCAGGACGGCGGCCTGGCTGCGCGGCGATCCCATCATGTCTCCCTGCTCGCTACCCTACAAGTTGCCGCGCCACCGAGTCCAGGATATCGATACTCCGGACGACTGGCGGCGCGCAGAGCTGCTCTACGCAGCGCTTCAGCAACTAGGTGAGATTGCGTGATGAACGTCCTGGTCCGGGTCGACGCATCGGCAAAGATTGGCAGTGGCCACTTGATGCGCTGTCTGGCTTTGGCGCGCGGTTTGGCGACGCGGGGCGCCAGCGTGCGCTTTGCCATGCGCGACTTGGCGCCGGCCATGCTCGATATGGTAACGCCGGAATTTCCCGTATTGCTCTTGCCAGCTCGCTACGAGAGCGAGACTGAGGAGGGCGCCGCTGGGTCGCTCGTGCCCTGGCTCGATGACCTGGAGGCGGTGGAGCGTGCATTGGGTGGCGAGCCCGTGGATTGGTGCATCGTCGACCACTACGGCTTGGACGCGACCTGGGAAGAGGGCGCGCATAGCTTCGCCCAGCGCCTGATGGTCATTGACGACCTGGCAAACCGTTCACACGCCGCAGAGCTGCTGCTGGATCAAAATCTTACGGCGAATGATGGGGCCTATGCCGACCTGGTGCCGAGCCATTGCAAGCAGTTGCTGGGGCCGTCCTACGCGCTGCTGCGCGACGAGTTCGGCGAATACGAAGAGCGCTACCCTGAGCGGCCGGTACGGCGCGTGCTCGTCAATTTTGGTGGAGCAGATCCAACGGGTGAGACGATGAAGGTGCTCGACGCATTGCAGGGCCTGTCCGGTGTGGCGGTTGAAGTGGTGGCCGGCAAGGCCAACCCCTCATGGCAAGCCGTGCGCGACCGCTGCCAGGACAAGGGCTGGCAGGCCTGTCACCATGTCGACGATATGGCCGCACGCATGCGCCAGGCAGATATCGCCGTTGGCGCGGGCGGCACCACGACCTGGGAACGCGCCAGCACAGGCCTGCCCACCATCTGCATTGCCGTTGCTGCCAATCAGATCGCCAATGCGCAGCTGATGGCGGAGCAGGGGGCGCAGCTCTATCTTGGGCGGAGTGCCGAGGTGACCGTGCCCGTTATCGCGGTCGCATTGCGCAAGCTGGTTGAGGATGCCGATTTGCGCATATCGATGGCGCAGCTGTCACGCCGCCTTGTAGATGGCCATGGCGTGGATCGTGCATGCACTGCCTTGTTTGCAATCGATGCGGGTCGAACGGGAAGTCCATGACGCTCCAACTGCGCTGCGCGACCATGGCTGATGCCCGGACCTTGTTCGACTGGCGTAACGACCCGGTGACGCGGGCGGCCAGCCATCAGACGGATGTCTTGTCATTCGAATCGCACGCCGGTTGGCTGGATGCGACGCTTGCCAACCCGCTGCGCAAGTTGTTGCTGGCGGAAGAGCAGGGAAGGCCGGTCGGCACGGTCCGTATTGATCTCTGCGCAGACGGTTCTGCGCTGCTGTCGTGGTCCGTTGCACCAGAGGCACGAGGCCGAGGTGTGGCAACACAGATGGTGTCGATGGCAATTCAGGATATGCCGGTCGGATGTGTGGTGCGGGCGGAGATCAAGGCTGGGAACGTTGCCTCGGTAAAGGTAGCCGAAGCGGCAGGTATGCGTATGTCGGGGCAGGACGGGGATACGCTGTACTTTGTGCGTGACGTAGTAAGTGAGCAAGGCCCGGGTCGCGTAGACTAGGGCCTGTTCACACTATTTCCCCGGGAAAATAGTGTGAACAAGCCTTAGCCGCGGCAAGTAGCCAGGACGAGACATATGAAGATAGGTCAGCACGCAATCGGGACCGGACACCGGCCCTTCATCATCGCCGAGATGAGCGGCAACCATAACCAGTCGCTGGAGCGTGCCTTGGCCATCGTCGAGGCTGCTGCCAAGGCGGGAGCGCATGCGCTCAAGCTGCAAACCTACACGGCCGACACGATGACGCTTGACCTTACGGGCGGCGGCTTCAGCATCGACGACCCGAACAGCCTGTGGTCCGGCAAGCGGCTCTATAAACTGTATGAAGAGGCGCATACGCCTTGGGAGTGGCACAAGCCCATTTTCGACCGTGCCCAGGAGTTGGGCATGTTGGCCTTTTCCACGCCATTCGACGAGACGGCCGTAGAGTTTCTCGACTCGCTAGGCGTGCCGGCATTCAAGATCGCCAGCTTCGAAAATACCGATATCCCGCTGATCCGCAAGGTAGCGGCCACGGGCAAGCCCATGATCATTTCGACTGGCATGGCGACCGTGGGTGAGCTGGAAGAGTCGGTAAAAGCGGCGCGCGAGGCGGGTTGCCGCGACCTCATCCTGCTGAAGTGCACCAGCACCTATCCGGCCTCACCGGAAAATACCCATCTGCGCACGATTCCCCATCTGCGCGAGCTGTTCGGCTGCGAGGTGGGTTTGTCCGACCATACGATGGGTGTCGGCGCGGCCGTGGCCGCTGTGTCGCTCGGCGCCGTCGTGGTGGAGAAGCATTTCACCCTGCGCCGTGCCGACGGCGGTGTGGACTCCACCTTTTCGCTGGAACCGGAGGAGATGGCGCAACTGGTGGTTGAAACGGAGCGTGCCTGGCAAGCCATGGGCCGGGTCAGCTACGGGCCGACGCTGGCCGAGAAGCCCTCGTTGGCTTTCCGCCGTTCGCTCTATGTGGTCAAGGATGTCAAGGCGGGCGAGGTGTTGGGAAAGGATCATGTGCGCGCGATCCGCCCGGGCTTCGGCCTGCCACCCAAGTACATCGATACTGTCATCGGCATG
>JAFAKZ010000077.1 GCA_019234745.1 Burkholderiales bacterium | reverse complement strand
ACTTCCAGTACCTCCTGCGTGGCGGCCTGCATCTGTAGGCGGTCCAGCGGCGTGACGGACTCGGCCATCTTCGCGAGATGGATGATGAGCTTGAGGTTCTTGCGCGGGCGCACGGCCGTTTCACCGAAGATGGTGCGGATATTCAGCACGCCCAGGCCGCGCACTTCCAGGAAGTCTCGCAATAAGGGCGGGCAGCGGCCTTCCAGCGTATCGGGCGCCACGCGGTAGAGCTCTACCACATCGTCCGCTACCAAGCCGTGGCCGCGCGAGATCAGTTCCAGCGCCAGCTCGCTCTTACCCATGGCGCTTTCACCCGTGATCAATACACCCACTTCCAGCACGTCGAGGAATACGCCGTGCAGATTGGTGGAGACGGCCAGCGCGCGCGCGAGATAAAAGCGCAGCACGTCCATCAAATAGGGCGACTGCTCGGGCGAGGTGAGTAGCGGCACATGGCTGCGCTCGCAGGCGTCGCGCAGTATGTCGGGCGTCTGCTTGCCGTTGGCGACGATCATGGCCGCCATATCGGTGGTGAACAGATGGTCGAGCGACTTCTTCAGCGCGCTCGCTTCCAGGCTTTGCAGGTAGGCGATTTCCGCCAGGCCCAGCACCTGTACGCGATTGGGGTGGACGAAGTTCAGGTGGCCGACCAGGGCATGGGTCGGCTTCTGGTTGTCCGCCTCATTCGACAGGAGGTTGTTCGCGCCGCTCTGCCCGGCGAGCCAGGTGAGTCTGAGCTTTTCGGCGTTGTCGATGAAGAGCTGGCGTACGGTGATCTGCGGCATGCGTCGGGGCCCATAATGGTGACGCTCAGCCGCATCTAGGTAGCGCGGCGAGCACAGCCATCAGTGTACAAGCGGGCGCCCGAGCTTGCACGACGGGAATGGATCCCGGGCGCTTAATCAGAGGCGCCCTAGCTCAGCTTGGTGCAGAGCAGCGCGTAGGCTTCCGTCTCGCTGGCTGCCTGGCACAGCTGATCGCGTAGCTTGCGGTCGCTGAACAGCTGGGCCAGCTGCGACAGAATCTGCAGGTGCATGTCCGTGGCCTGTTCGGGCACGAGCAAGGTAAAGACCAACGAAACGGGCTTGCCGTCCGGGGCTTCGAAAGGTACGGGGTTTTGCAGGCGGAAGAAGGCGCCCGTCGCTTCCTTCAGGCCCTTGATGCGGCCGTGGGGAATGGCAACGCCCTGGCCCAAACCAGTCGAGCCGAGCTTTTCGCGGGCAAAGAGCGCGTCGAACACGGCGCTGCGTGCGATGCCATGGCTGTTCTCGAACAGCAGGCCGGCCTGCTCGAACACGCGTTTCTTGCTGGTGAGGTCGATGTCCAGGAAGACGTTGTCGAGGGGAAGAATCGAGGCAATCAGCGCCATGGCAATGGGAATCTATGCAAATAATCTATGGTTGCCGCCGTGCACCGCCATGGGGCAGGGCCGGTAAGCGGGCGCTATTGTACGCTGCCCGGTGGGCATAACAAGACCGGGAGTCGACTGTTGCATGAGTGCATTGTCTATACGTGCAATCGGGACCGGCTTGCGGGCGGGCCTGATTCGATACGCTAACGAGCGTCAGCGAGGCTCCCTCGCTGCGGCACCCGTAAAGGGTATGCCGTGGTTGTAAAGCCGCTAAAGCGGCAACAACCACGCAACGAGGGCGGGGGAGTGGATTCAATCAGGGTTGAGGGCGTGTGGGTCAGCTATCAACAAATAGTTAGCGCCCGGGTTTCCCGGGCGCCTGCACTGCACGTTGAGCATAACTTACGGTTGTAAGAGAGGCCCGAAACGAAACGGGAACGGCGTCCCTAGTACCGTTCCCGTCTCGTATGCGGCGACTTTCCTTAGGCGGCCGGCTGTTCCTGATACTTGAGTGCATCGCTATGGCGGTCGCCGTAGCGCTTTTCCTTGTGACGCAGTACCTGCCGGTCGAGCTTGTCCGCGATCAGGTCGATGGCGGCATACATGTCCGGCTGGATTGCTTCTGCGTGGATATCCTTGCCACGCAAGTGAACGTTGACTTCGACTTTTTGCTGCAGCTTATCGACCGACAGCGTTACGTTCATGTCAATGACGTGATCGAAATGCCGCGTCACCCTTTCCATCTTCGCTTCCACGTATTCGCGGATAGCAGGGGTGATCTCGAGGTGGTGTCCACTGATAGTCAGGTTCATACGACGCTCCTTGTGTTAAGGATGCCGCTTCTGCTGGTAGCTTGGCGGCTATAGGGACTTTCTTTGGTTTACAGGGGGTATTTGCAGTGCCTCGCGGTACTTGGCGACGGTGCGTCGGGCCACATTGATGCCTTGCTTCCCGAGCACTTCCGCCAACGTACTATCGCTCAGCGGTTTCTTCGCGTCCTCGCTCTGAATCAATTGTTTGATCAATGCTTTGATGGCGATCGCAGAGCACTCGCCACCGGAATCCGTTTCGACATGGCTGCCAAAGAAATACTTGAACTCGTAGATGCCGCGCGGCGTCAGCATGTACTTCTGCGTAGTGACACGGGAGATGGTCGACTCGTGCAGGTCCAGCTCCTCGGCGATGTCGCGCAGCACCAACGGCCGCATGGCAACTTCTCCATGCTCGAAGAACCGCTGCTGCTTTTCGACGATCGCCTGGGCGACCCGGTGAATGGTTTCGAAGCGTTGTTGCACGTTCTTGATCAGCCACTTCGCCTCCTGCAACTGGCCCGACAGACCTGTGCCGTTGTCGCGTTGCTGCCGAAGGATATTGGCATATAGTTCGTTAACCCTGAGCCTTGGCATCGCAGCTTCATTAAGCTGGGCAATCCAGCTCTGGCGCTGCTTTTTCACCACCACATCCGCAACCACGTAACGCGTGTCAGCTTGCCCGTGGGCGGCGCCGGGCCGAGGGTTGAGGCGCCGGATCACTTCCTGGGCTGCGCGTAGCGCACTGTCATCGCATTTAAGCGTTTTCTTAATCTTACTGTAGTCTTTATTGGCCAATAAATCGAGACCATTGGTGACGATTTCCAACGCCAACCGCTGAGCGGCATCCCCGGGCAATTGGCGCAACTGCAGCGTGAGACAGTCTTGTAGATCGACCGCGGCGACGCCGCAAGGTTCCAGCTGGCGTACCAGCTGCCAGCCCACCTGCAGTTCGTCGATCTCGATTTCCAGCTCTTCGCGCAGCGATTCGGGCAGCAACTCGAAGATTTCTTCTAGCGGCGTGGTGAGGTAGCCGTCCTCGTCCAGCGCGTCGATGATCAGCGTGGCGACGGCGCGGTCGCGCTGGCTCAGGGGCAAGAGGCCGAGCTGGGAGATCAGGTGTTCGCGCAGGGTGGGAATCTGTGCCACATTGGCCTGCGGGTCGAATTCGTCGTCGCCGTCGTTGCGGCGGTTGCCGCTCGCTTCGTTCCAGTAGCTGTCGCCCAGCGCGTCGTCTGCGTCGAAGTCCGGTTCGGCGCCCTCGCCGGGCGCTTCCTCGGCACCATGTTCCGGCGCTTCGGCTTGCGTGGCCGGCGCCGCTTCGCTCTGCTGTGGGAAGGCCTCGCCGCCCTCGTCCTCTTCGCGCTCCAGCATGGGGTTGTCCTGCAGGAAGCGTTCGATCTCCTGGTTCAGGTCGAGCGTGGAAAGCTGCAGCAGTTTGATGGACTGCTGCAGTTGCGGGGTAAGCGTCAGCGATTGCGACAGCTTGAGTTGAAGCGCTGGTTTCATGGAAATGTTCTGACTGCACAGGTTATCGACTGGCAGCTACCCGCCCGGCGGAGCCGTGCGCTAAGCGGCAGTGGAAACCCAACCGGCCCTCGCTTTATTGATTCCACTCCCCCCGCCCTCGCCGCCGCGAGGGAGCCTCGCTGACGCTCGTCAGAGGGTGCAATTGGCAGTTGCGACGCCCAGCTACTCCTTGCCAACAAATGTATTGGTGGCAGTCTTGAACAGCTGGGTCGCTTACAGGGACATCCTACCGCGACTTAAATCAAAGGCGGAAGTGCTCGCCCAGGTAAACGCGTCGAACATTGTCGTTGTACACGATCTCTTCCGCTGTCCCGGAGGCCAGCACGCTGCCTTCGTTGATGATGTAGGCGCGGTCGCAGATGCCCAGCGTTTCGCGAACGTTGTGATCGGTGATCAGCACGCCGATGCCGCGTTCCTTGAGGAAGCGGATGATCTTCTGGATATCCATCACGGCGATCGGATCGACGCCGGCGAAGGGTTCGTCCAGGAGGATAAAGCGCGGGTTGGCGGCGAGTGCGCGGGCGATTTCGCAGCGGCGGCGCTCGCCGCCCGACAGCGATAGCGCCGAGCTGTCGGCCAGGTGGGCGATATGCAGTTCACGCAGCAACTCGTCCAGGCGGTGGGCGATGCGATCCTGGTCGCGCTCGTGCAGTTCCAGGATGGCGCGCACGTTCTGCGCGACCGTCATGCGGCGGAAGATCGATGCTTCCTGCGGTAAATAGCCCAGGCCCATATGGGCGCGCTTGTGTATGGGCAGGTGGGTGATGTCGGCGCCGTCGAGTTGGATCTTGCCGGCGTTCAGTGCCACCAGGCCCACGATCATATAGAAGCTGGTCGTCTTGCCGGCGCCGTTCGGGCCGAGCAGGCCGACCACCTCGCCTGCGTCTACGTGCAGCGACACGTCGCGCACGACGGTGCGGGCCTTGTAACGTTTTTGCAGGCGCTCGGCCGAGAGGCGGGCAACGGTCATGGCTTGGCTTGTTCTCCGGCCGGTGCGGCGGCTGCCGGCGCCGGCTTGTCGCCCGCGGCGGCCTTCTTCTTGGGGTGGATGATCAGCACGGATTGCTGGTTGGGCGAGGGGGCGAGGCCAAGGCGCTTGCCGTCTTCGGCCGTGTACACCTCGGTATTCATATTGTAAGTAACGAGCTGGCTATTGAGCTCGTCCTGTTCGCCGCGCTTCATCCAGCCATGGCCGACCAGCAGCACGTCGCCGCTCTTGCTGTCGTATTCGATCTTATCCGAGTGCCCATCCAGCCACTGGCCGTCGTCCATGCGCTCACGGAAAGTGGCTGGGTGGCCCACGGCCGTCACGTGCTGGTCACTGCCGTCGGCCGATTTCACTACCACGGCGTGGTCGCATACCAGCGTCAGCGTGCCCTGTACCACGTGCACGTCGCCGTCCAGCGTCACCGTTTGCGTCTTGTTGTCGTTCTCAGCGCGGTTCTTATAAGTGACGACCATGTCCTGATCGCGGTCGGCCTTTTCCGCACAGACGGGGAGGGCGAGTAGCGCCACCGCGGCGGCGGCGCTGAAGTATTTAATGCTTTGCACGAGCATAAGTCAGTTTTCCTGGCGAATTCATGACCAGTACGCCGGTCTTGTCGTTGTAGTCAAATCCTATGGTGGACATATGAATGCCCTTGCTGTCCGATTCCGTGGGGGCGTCCGAATGGATCAGCCCCTTCGGTACATCTACTGCCAGCTTGGACGTCAGCACCGTGACGGGCGCCTTCTGGGCACTGCCCTCGTCGCGCATGGTCACATTGCGTTCGAACCAGATGTCGTTGCCGCGGTTGCTCAGGTGCGCCGCTTCGCCCACCACCGTCAAGGGTTCCGAGCCGGGCTCCGTGCGCCGCATGTGCGGGTGGTCCAGGTCGGCCGTGTCGTCGGGGAAGTGCTTCATGCGGTCGGCCACCAGGTGGTACATGGGCGCGCCGTTCACGTCAAAACCCGTGGCCGTGAAATTGTAGACGGTCAGGTCCGGCTCGCCGTGCGAATTCGACGGCATGAAATAGGGCAGCTGCGTCATGCGGTCGAGCACCAGGGCTACGGCGGTCAGCAGGCCGAGCAGTAGCAGTGGGAAGGCGCGCGCGGCGCGATCGGGCAGCAGGCTCATTTCAGATAGGGGGCAAGCTGTGCTTCGAGGGTGCCCTGCGCCTGCATGACGACCTCACAGGCCTCGCGCACGGCACCATTGCCGCCGCGGGCCCCGGTCACGTAGTGAGCGTGCTGGCGCACCAGCGTGGGGGAGTCGGGTACGGCCACGGCAAAGCCGACCCGGCGCATCACGGGCAGGTCGACCACGTCGTCGCCCATATAGCCGCACTGTTCTGGCGTGAAGCCCGTATCGTCCAACAGGCGCTGGAAGGCCTCCAGCTTGTCATGGGCGCCCTGGATCAGGTGGTCGATGCCAAGGTTGCGCGCGCGATGCTCTACCAGGCGCGAGCTGCGGCCAGTAATGATGGCCAGCTGCACGCCTGCGCTGCGCAGCATCTTCAGGCCGTGACCGTCGAGCGAGTTGAAGGCCTTCAGCTCTTCTCCGGCGTCCGTGTAGTAGAGCGAGCCGTCGGTCATGACGCCGTCGACGTCGAATATCATCATGCGGATGGGTTGGGCGCGTTCCAGCACTATCGCTATCCTTGTTCTCTATCCGTCGATTACACCACGCCGGCGCGCAACAGGTCGTGCATGCGCACGGCGCCTACCAGCTTGCCCTCGTCCAGTACCAAGAGCGCGTAGACCTTGGACACTTCCATCAGTTGCACCGCCTCGACACCCAGGCGGTGCGCGCCGATGGTCTTGGGCTTCTTCGACATGACCGAGTCGATGCGCGCCGTGCGGATGTCCACGTCGCGGTCCATGGTGCGGCGCAGATCACCATCGGTATAGACGCCGACCAGCTCGCCTGCCTCGTCCACCACGGCCGTCATGCCCAGGCCTTTCTTGGTGATCTCGAACAGCGCGTCTTGCACGGTGGCGTCGGCGTGCACGATAGGCAGGTCATCGCCCTGGCACATCACGTCGCGCACATGCACCAACAGGCGCCGGCCCAGGCTGCCGCCGGGGTGGGATAGGGCGAAGTCGTCGCGGCTGAAGCCACGTGCTTCCAACAGGCACACGGCCAGCGCGTCGCCCAGGGCCAGGGCCGCCGTCGTGCTGGCGGTAGGTGCGAGGTTCAGCGGGCAAGCTTCCTTGCTCACGCCGGAATCGAGGTGGATGTCGGACGCCTGGCCCAGTGAGGAGGCCGGGTTGCCCGTCATGGCGATGATGCGCGC
>JAFAKZ010000378.1 GCA_019234745.1 Burkholderiales bacterium | reverse complement strand
TCAAACCCGTGCTGTAGATCTAGCGCCGGGTGCTCTTCCTCCACTTGCGATACTTCGAACAGTATCTTCGGCCCGGCCTGCCGGCAGCCTGCATTCACAAGGTAGATAGCGCAAGCATCATGGAAGAGAACACGACACTCACATACTTGGGCATTGATGTGTCCAAAGCTAAGCTGGATTGCTCTTTGCGACTGGGCGAGAAGTACCGCAGCAAAGTGGTAGTGAATTCGGCGCCTGGGTTTGCCCAGCTCGTCGAATGGCTCAACAAGCAATGTGCGGGTCAGGTCCACGTCTGTATGGAAGCAACTAGCGTATACGGCGAAGCCGCCGCTATGGCTCTCAGTCAAGCTGGCTACATCGTATCCATGATCAATCCGGCACTGATTAAGGCATATGCCCAATCCAACGGCCTACGTAGCAAGACGGATGCTGTAGACGCACGCGTTCTGGCCAATTTCTGCCACGAGCGCAGGCCCCGCGTCTGGACGCCACCCAGCGGCAATGAGCTGGCACTGCGTGCGCTGGTACAGCGCCATCAAGCTTTGGTGGAGATGCAAACACAGGAGAAGAATCGCCTCGGCGTTGCACGCGATGCCGTCAGCGGCAGCCTGCAACAGCATTTGGCATGGCTGGATGAAGAACTGAAGCGGATCGAAGAGGCCATTGCCAAGCTGATGGATGACGATCCCGACCTGCGAAATCGGCGTGATCTGCTCGACACGGTTCCTGGCCTGGGCGAACGCACTATCGCGATTCTGCTGGCCTACATCGGCCAGATGCTGCGCTTCGAGACGGCACGCCAGTTCGTTGCATTCTCGGGTTTGAGCCCGCGACTGCATGAGTCGGGCTCCAGCGTTCGCGGCAAGCCACGCCTGTCCAAGGTGGGACATGCCGCTCTACGCCGTGCGCTCTATATGCCGGCCATGGTGACCCTGTACAAAACAGCTTGGGGCAAAGTGTTCCGAGAACGACTAGCCGCAAGTGGTAAGGCGCCTAAGCTCATCATCGGCGCGATGATGCGCAAGCTTGCTCAGGTCGCCTACGGTGTACTGAAATCCGGCAAACCCTTCGATCCACAGCTCCATGGGGTTTGCATCGGATAACAGTATCTACAGCTAACCGAAGTGGCGACCGGTTTCGAGGATCGCGTCGATCAGGATATCGATGTCCTCCGCACGCGTGCGGTGGTTGACGAAGGCGGCACGAATGGCGAGCTGCCCGTTCACATTCGTCGTGGACGGCACGGCGATACCGGACTCCTGCAAGGCAATCACGATATCGGTATTGAGCGCATCGAGCGGCTTGTTGGATACCTTGAAGCGGAAGCAGGCGACATTGAGCGCTACTGGCGCCAACAGCTCCAGCTCGGGCTCCGCTACCACGCGAGCTGCCAACTGCTGCGCCAGATCGCAGCAGTTGGCAACGACCTGGCCCAACTTGTCCGCACCGTAGACCTGCAAGGTCATCCACACCTTGAGCGCACGGAAGCCGCGCGACAGGTCTGGCCCGAAGTCGGTCGGCCAGGGGTGGCCTGCCGCCAGACCGCGCGTCTCACGCTTGAGGTAGTTCACATGGGTGGAGAAGGCAGCAGCGTGCTTCTCGCCATCGCGCACCAGTACGCAGCCCGCGTCGTAGGGCACCTGCGCCCATTTGTGGAAATCGAAGGCGATGGAGTCGGCTTCACTGATGCCATCCAGCAGCGGGCGCTGAGCGGGCGAGAGCATGGCCAGTGCGCCGAAGGCGGCATCAATGTGGAACCAGAGTCCCGCCTGCTTGCAAAGGCGTGCAAGCGCGGCGAGGTCGTCCACGGCGCCCGTGTCGACCGTGCCGGCCGTGCCGATCACCATAAAGGGCTGCAGGCCGGCCGCGCGGTCGGCGGCGATGGCTTCCGTCAGCAGGTCCAGCCGGATCTGGTGGCGCGCGTCATAGGGGATCAGGCGCAGGGCCTGGGTGCCAAGGCCGGCCATATCCATGGCGCGCAGCACACAGTTGTGCGTGGCGGGCGAGGTGTAGGCGACGAGCTTATGACCCGCCAGGCCGTCCTTGCGTACGTCGATGCCTAGCGCCTGCGTGCGGGCGACCAGCAGAGC
>JAFAKZ010000222.1 GCA_019234745.1 Burkholderiales bacterium | reverse complement strand
GCGTCAATTCGCCAAGCGCGGTTGATATCACACATCGCAGCGCAGCAACAAGCTTGTGCAGACAAGCGTTATTACAAGCGTATTTCTGTCGCGCGACGGCAACGCCAATATGCACCCAGCATAAGCAAGCCTTAAAGCCTTAAGCCTTGCGTACGACCACGCTGCCCACCGAGTAACCCGCGCCAAAGCTCGAAATCACGCCCACATCACCCCTCGCCAGGTCGCTGCTGTGCAGGTGGAAGGCGATGATGGAGCCGGCCGAGGAGGTGTTGGCGTAGCGATCCAGGATCACAGGCGCCTCTTCCGGCGTCGGGTCGCGGTCCAAGAGGCGCTTGGCGATCAAGAGGTTCATGGCCAGGTTGGCCTGGTGCAGCCAAAAGCGCTTCACGCCCGCGGGCGCCAGTTCCAGGCTCTGCAGGTGGGTGGCGATATGCTCGGCCACCATGGGGCAGACTTCCTTGAATACCTTGCGCCCTTCCTGCACGAACAGCTGGTCGCGCAGGTCACCCCAACGGTCCTCGCAGCGGTTGAGGAAGCCCTTGTTGTTACGGATATTGTTCGAGAATACGGTGGCAAGCCTGGTGCCCAGGATATCGAAACGCTCACCTTTTGCCAGGTCAGCGCGTTCCACCACCACGGCCGTCGCTACGTCGCCGAAGATGAAGTGGCAGTCGCGATCGCGCCATTCCAGGTGGGCGGAACAGATTTCCGGGTTCACCATCAGCACGACCTTGGCACCGCCGGCACGCACCGTGTTGGCTGCCTGTTCAATCCCAAACGTTGCCGAGGAACAGGCCACATTCATATCGAAGGCCCAACCCTTGGCGCCCAGTGCGTTCTGCACCTCGATAGCCATGGCCGGATAGGCGCGCTGCATATTGGAAGCGGCGCAGATGATGCCGTCGACTTCATCGACGCTACGGCCGGCGCGGGCCAAGGCCTCGCGCGCTGCCGCCACGGCGATCTCGGCCATCACGCTCAGTTCTTCGTTCGGGCGCGGTTCGAGGCGCGGATACATGCGCGCCGGGTCCAGTATGCCTTCGCGGTCCAGCACGTAGCGCTGCTTGATACCGGAGGCCTTCTCGATGAACTCGACGGACGATTCCGCCAGGGCCACCAGTTCGCCCGATGCGATCTCCGCTGCGTGCTCCTCGTTATAGCGGCGCACGTACTCGTTGAAGCTGGCAACGAGCTCTTCGTTGCTGATGGACTGTGATGGCGTAAACAGCCCGGTGCCGGTGATCGCGGCTTGGAACATGAGATAGTCCTTGGATTCGCTGGAGGGATAATGACCCTGATGCATGCGCTGTGCAACGGGCAAACGCACGCCGCCGGTCGCATCAAGCAAGCGATCGGTGGGCGAAAAACGCGAATAATATCAGATAGGAAGGCAGATCACTGCGCCGCCGATCCGGGTTCGGCAGTCGTACCATCCTGGTACTGGGCGAAGATCAGCGTCGCCAGCGCGCCCATGCCACCCACGCAGATAAACGTAGCGCGGAACACATTGAGCGTTTCCCCTGTGCCGAAGTGCTTGGCGAAGGCCGACAGCATGGCCGCTGCGCTGGCCACGCCCAGGCTGATGGAGAGCTGCATCACCATCGAGAGCAAACTGTTGCCGCTGCTGGCGTCGCGCCCCTTCAAGTCCTTGAGCGTGAGCGTGTTCATCGCGGTGAACTGGATGGAATTGACCGCACCATAGGCGGCCAGGTGAATCGCCATCAGCCACACGGGCGTATTAGGGCTCAGCAGCGCAAAGCTCGCGATCATCAGGCCGACGATCAGCGTATTGGCGATCAGCACGCGGCGGTAGCCAACGCGATGCAGCAGCTTTTCCACCACCGTCTTGATGCTGATGGCCGCTAGCGCCACTGGCATCAACGTCAGCCCGGCCGCCAGTGGCGAGAAGCCGAGACCCAGTTGTAGCGACAGTGGCAGCAGGAAGGGCATGGCACCACTACCCAGGCGCGCGAACAGATTGCCCAAGAGCCCAACAGCGAAGCTCTTGCAATGGAACAGCTTGAGGTCGAACAAAGGCTCGGTCTTGTTCGACGCATGCAGCCAATAGGCCGCGATGGCTGCCAGGCCGCCGATCATCAGGAGTGAGGCATTGGCGTGGGCAAGGCTCAATCCGCCCAGGCCCTGCAAGCCCAGGGACAGCATAACCATACCGCTCGCCAGCAGCACATAGCCGGCAAAGTCGAACTGCATGCGCTCGCGGCTCTTGAGTTCCGGCATATAGCGCATCACGGCAAAGGCGCCGACCAGGCCAACCGGCAGGTTGATAAGGAACACCCAGTGCCAGGACGCCACCTGCACCAGCCAGCCACCCAGCGTTGGGCCGATCAAGGGGCCGACCAGGCCCGGCATGGTGACGAAGCTGAGCGCCGCCACCAGCTGCCCGCCGGGGAAGACGCGCAGGATGGCGAGCCGCCCCACGGGCAGCAGCATGGCCCCGCCCACGCCCTGCACGATGCGGGCCAGCACCAGCTGCCACAGCTGGTGTGATTCGGCACACAGGAGCGAACCGACGGTAAAGATGGCGATGGACCAGAAATAGACGTGCCGTGTACCGAAGCGGTCGGCCAGCCAGCCCGAGGCGGGCATCAGCAGTGCCACCGTCAGCATATAGCTGATGATCACCGACTCCATGCGCAGCGGGCTTTCGCCCAGGTTATGCGCAATGGCGGGAAGCGCCGTATTCAGGATGGTGGCGTCCAGCGCCTGCATGAAGAAGCCAAGCGCGACGAGCCAAAGCAGCGGGCGATTCTCTAGGGGCCGGTTCATTCGTGGCGGTTGGCGACCTGCACGGGCGTGGGCGACAAGATGGGCAGCAGCGCCTTCGGGTCGAGCCCGACCAGGAAGCCGCGCTTGCCGCCGTTGAGGTAGATGCGTTCGAGATCGAGGATGGTCGACTCAATATAGACGGGGATGGGCTTCTTCGTACCCAGCGGCGAGGTGCCGCCCACCATATAACCCGTGTGCCTGTTGGCGATATCGGGCGTGCAGGGCTCCACGTGGCGGCGATTGGTCTGCCGCGCCAGGTTGCGCGTGGAGACTTCGCAGTCGCCGTGCATCAGCACGATCAGGGGCTTCTTGCCCTCGTCCTCCATCACCAGCGTCTTCACCACGGCGTGCTCTGCCACGCCCAACTGGCGGGCGGATTCGCCCGTCCCGCCGTACTCCACATATTCGTACAGGTGCTCCGTGTAGGGCACTTTGTGCTGGCGTAGCACGCGGATGGCGGCGGTAACGGGGGCTTTGTCCTGGCTCATGGCGCCATTTTATGGGAAGCCGGGATTTTGGATAAGGCAGCCGTGGAATATATCCCGTCATATCGACGCCGCCACCAATGGCCGCTCCAATAGCACGTC
>JAFAKZ010000217.1 GCA_019234745.1 Burkholderiales bacterium | reverse complement strand
GAAGCTAACGTCGAAGCTTTCCCCCGCAGCGAGGTTGGTGGAAAGACGGAAGTTGATGCCGAACACCGTCTGCCCGGAGGCGGACGTCATGGTCGCAGGCGGCACACTTGCCGTCTGACCATCGCGCAGCTGCGTGATGATGTAGTTACCCGACACTGGGTCCAGCGTCACGTTATAGTCGCTGCTCACGAAGGGCTGGGCTGCCGTATTGGTGGCGAAGAGTGTTGCCGCGTTGGCGCCAAGGTTGGTCTGCGTGTTGGTCACTTCCATCGGCAACTGGAAGAAATTGCCGCCTACCTGACCATTCAGGTCCTGGCCCTGCTTGTTCTGCGTGTTGACGTTCTGTGCCAGCGCCAGCGCCACATTGCCGATGGCGGCTTGCGTCGAATTGAGCTGGTCTCGATACTGCAGTACGGCCCCAAGCGAACCGCCCGTGATCAGCGAGGATGGAATAAGCGAAGTGGCGCCGTATTGTTGGTAAGCGACGTCGACCTCGCCGGGGTTGGCAGGCGACTGAATGGCGCCCAGTGTGAACGCCGTCGTACCCACGACCAGGTTCTGGCCGTTGCCAATGAAGACGTTGTAGCTGCCGTCGGACTGCTGAATCACCGTCGCCTTCACATACTGGTTCAGCTGCGTTACCAGCTGGTCGCGCTGGTCCAAAAGGCCATTGGGCTGGTTGCCGCCACCGGAGCCACTAGCGGTGATGATCTGCTGGTTCAGGGCGGCGATCTGGCTGGTCAGCGAATTAATGGAGCTGACCGAGGACGTGACCTCCGTATTGATGTCGCCGCTGAAGCTCGCGAGCTGGCCGCTCAGCGTCCGCAGGTTGGAAATCATCGTCTGGCCCAGGCCTAGCAGCGACTGGCGCGAAGCAGCCGTGGTCGGATTGTTCGACACCGTCTGCACGCCGGTGAAAAAGCTTTGCAGGGATGGCGACAAACCCGCCGTCGGGTCGGCCAACAGGTTGTCCAGATCCTTCAGATGCGATTGCAACGCAGTCAGGAAGCCGTTTTGCGAGGTAGCGTTCTGTACCTGGTTCGTCAGGAACTGGCTGTAGACGCGTGCGATTGTGTCGACCTGCACACCATTGCCGACAAAGCCGCCGCCAGTCGCCTCGGCGATCGCTTCGCTCTGGTTGACCTGCTGGCGGTTGTAGCCCGGCGTGCTGGCATTGGCGATGTTATTGCTGGTGGTCGCCAGACCAAGCTGCGCGGCGTTCAGTGCCGATACGGCGATGTCGAATACGCTGTTACCCATCTCTCGCTCCAGCGACGCCGCACGGGCGCCGCAATCTGTTCTGCTCTAGCTCAGGCCGCGCGGTAGGCACGCAGGGCCGGGCTCATGGCTACGTGAACCAACTTGTCCGCGTAGCTCGGATCGGTGGCGTAGCCGCCCTGCTGCAAGCCGCGGGCAAACGCCTGAGCGTCGCTGCCCGCCTGCGTGGCGCCGCCAAAGCGCTTGCCGATCAGCTTGGCGTAGTCGGCAAATGCCTCGCTGTAGCTGTCGTAGGCGCGGAAAGTCTCCACGCGCTTTTGCGCCACGCCCCCAACGAATTCCGTGGTCACGATGTCGGCCGTACGGCCTGTCCAGTCGCCGCCGGCCTTCACACCGAAGACGTTGTAGGTGTTCTGTCCCTTGTTGTCCGTAATCGGCTTCTTGCCCCAGCCCGACTCCAGCGCAGCGTGCGCGAGCACAAGGTTCGGCGATACGCCGATGGATTCCGCCGCGTTCTCAGCGGCTGTGGCGACGCTGGCCACGAATTGGCTGGCCTCGTCGTCGGCGGGGACTGCTGCGGCTAATGGTTTGCTGTCCTGGATTGCCGCCGTCTTACCGGAAAAGTCGAAGCTCTGCGGCTTGTGGACGGGCGTGTTGTAGCTCTCCGGGTTGCTCATGCGCGAGATCTGCTTGGCGATGATGTCGGCCAAGCCGATGCCCTTCCCGCTCGTGAGCGTTTGGGTAAGCTGCTGGTCGTACATCGAGCGGAAAGTGCCGACCGTGTCGGACTCCAACCCATCGAACTTCGGGGTGGCGTCACGCATGGACTTCAGAACCATGTCGAGAAACATCTTCTCGAACTGCCGCGCCACCTCTCGCGTGGTGCCAGCAGGGTCCTTGGCCGCTTTCGCGCGTAGGCCGCCGACGGCCTGCGCATCGATCGCAAGCCGGGAGTTCATCATGGACTCGGGAGAGTTGATCAAGCCTTGCACGGTGGAGACTCGCTCTGCATCAGTTTGAGCTGATTTAAGCAAGTACCGAGCCAGCTATTTACACCCTTGATTTACAAGGAAATATCGATCACCGGATCACGCCTTTGCAGCGCTGCGGCAAATTCATCCGGCCAAGCTTGCCGACCAGGTGAAGGCGGCCGACGCCAGATAGCAAAAAGGCGCCTCAGGCGCCTTTTGCGACAAGCTTCATCAGATAACTTCGAGCTCGGCCTTGAGCGAACCGGCAGTCTTCATCGCCTGCAGGATAGCAAGCAAATCCTGCGGCGTGGCCCCAATCTGATTGAGCGCACGAACCACCTCATTGAGCGACGCACTCCTGGGCACCATGGTCACCAAACCCTTTTCGCTCTTCACCTCAACGGTGGCATTCTGCACCGGGGTCGTCTTGCCGCCAGACAACGGCTTGGGCTGGCTCACTTCGTTCTTGGCGGAAATCGTTACCGTCAGGTTGCCGTGCGAGATAGCGCAGGGGTCCAGCGTCACCGCCTGGTTCATCACGACAGAGCCCGTGCGGGCATTGATGATGACCTTGGCGATATCCTCAGACGGCGTCACGGAGATGTCTTCCAGCTTGGCCATGAAGGCGACGCGGGCATCCGGATCTTCCGGGGCCTTCACTTCGATGGTACGGGCATCCTTGGCGTGGGCCGTGCCGGCGCCGAGGGCGCTATTCAACGCCACCACCACCTTGTTGGCAGTACCAAAGTCAGCGTCGTGCAGCGCCAGGGTCACAAAGTCGCCCTGGCCTGTGGAACTCGGCACTTCACGCTCGACGGTGGCGCCGTTGGGAATACGGCCGACCGCCAGCTGATTGACGACGGTGGAACTGCCCCCGGCAGAGGCGCCGGCACCCGCGACAACCAGGTTGCCCTGGGCAATGGCGTAGACCTGCCCATCCGCCCCCTTGAGCGGACTCATCAGCAGCGTACCTCCACGCAGCGATTTCGCGTTGCCGATGGAGGAGACAGTGACGTCGATAGCCTGGCCAGTATGGGCGTAGGCCGGGATGGAGGCTGTGACGGTGACCGCGGCAACATTCTTAAGCTGTAGGCTGGTCGCAGCGGGAAGCTGTACGCCGAGCTGCGTCAGCATATTGATGACGCTTTGTACGGTAAATGGTGTCTGCGTCGTCTGGTCACCGCTACCGTCGAGGCCAACGACCAAGCCGTAGCCCAGCAGCGGGTTTTCGCGCACGCCGGCCACATTGGCCAGCTCCTTGAGCCGCTGCGCGGAGGCGCTGTTCGCGGCCCCGAGAAGCATCAGGTTCAAGATGATCAGGAGAGTACGGCGTAGCATCATGTGCAGCGTTGTTCGACTAGTTCGTGTGGGCATCCTCGGCATCGCACGAGGCATCCTCCAGCATTGGCTGGCAAACGAATCGTCGGGCCATCGGATGCCATCCGACAAGACGGCACCCACCACGAAACAGGCAAACCAGCCTAGAACGGCATGAAGCTGAAGAAGAAGCGCTGCAGCCAGCCCGGTTGATCCGCCGCGGCTACCGTGCCACTGCCCATTTCTTCGATGCGGGCCTCGGCGACTCGCGTCGAGGATATCACATTGCCTGCCTGGATATCGCTCGGGTTGATGATCCCGGAAACACGCAGATGGCTGATCTCGCCCCGGATGTTGACCTGTTTCTCGCCCGCGATCACCAAGTTGCCGTTCGCCAGCACGTCCGTCACCATCACCGTGATCAGGCCGGTGAAAGAGTTGCTGGCCGACGTTTGTCCCGTACCTGTGTATTTGTCATCGTGTGTCGCCGTCAGGTTCAGGCCGTTGAGCAGGCTGCCGAACGTTTTCGACGTCGTTCCGCCCGCGCCACCGATCTGCGTGGACAGCGTGCCGCTGCGTTCTGCCGCATTGTTGGCAGCGCTCTGTGCGCTCACCTTCTCTTCCAGCTGCACGGTGATGTTGTCGCCTACCCGATGCGGTTGCTTGTCTTCGAACCAGCCATGCGCCGTGACGGGTTGATAGATGCCACCACTCGTCGACGGAGGGATCGTCGGTGCAATAGGGCGAACCATCGTCGGCTGGGTGACGATGCTGGGTGGGACGGTGCCCGCACAGCCGCACAGGCCAAGCACCACGGCGATACCCAGGATGATGTGTTTCATGTTCTTTCTCCTACGATCCTTACAGTTGCGTCAGTTTCTGCAACATATCGTCCGCGGCCGTGATGGCGCGCGAGTTGATCTCGTAGGAGCGCTGCGCCTGAATCATGTTGATCAGCTCTTCCGTGATATTCACGTTCGAGGTTTCCACATAATTCTGGTTGAGCAGGCCCAGGCCGTTTAGGCCAGGCGTACTGACCTGCGGCGTGCCGGATGCCAGCGTTTCGCGGTAAAGATTGCCGCCGATGCTTTCGAGACCCGTGGGATTGATAAAGTTCGCCAGTTGGATCGTACCGATCTGCGAGGGCGTGGTCTGCCCAGCGAGCCGGGCACTGACAATGCCGTCCTTGCTGATGGTGAATTGCTGCGTATTCGCCGGTACCGTGATATTGCCGGCAAGCGGGTAGCCGTCCGTGGTGACCAGGATGCCCTGGTTGTTCACCTGGAAGTCGCCATCGCGCGTGTAGGACGTGGTGCCGTCCGGCATCGTGATCTGGAAGAAGCCTTGGCCGTTGATGGCGATGTCGAAGGGGTTGTCTGTGCTCTGCAGATTGCCCTGCGTGAAGATGCGCTCGGTGGCGGCCGTCTTCACGCCTGTGCCGAACTGCACGCCCACTGGCGTATCCGTCTGCTGGCTCGATGCGGCGCCCGGCTCGCGCAGCGTTTGGTACAGCAGATCCTGGAAGATTGGTCTCGTCTCCTTGAAGCCATTCGTGTTCACGTTGGCCAGGTTGTTCGAGATTACATCCAAGTTGGTCTGCATGGCGTCCATGCCAGACTTGGCGATCCAAAGCGCTCGCATCATGGTAGCAATCCTTTCCTTGTTCCTGTCTTCGCCCACCTATTGGCGGCAGGCGTTATTTAGGCTGATTTCGATCAGCTCAACTGCATAATCTGCGACGCTGCTCGGGCGTTCTGATCGGCCGATTGCAGCATTTGAATCTGTAGGTCGTAGTTGCGCTGGTAGTTGATCATGCTGACCAACGAATCCACCGAGTTCACATTGCTCGATTCCAACGCGCCGCTCGTGAGCTGCACCGTAGCGTCGGCCTGGGCCGGCTGGCCGTCGCGTGGGCGGAACAGGCCGTCCGAACCACGGTCGAGTTGACGCTCGTCCGGATTCACCAGCTTGATGCGCGCCACCTGATTGCTCTGGCTCGGCGTCTGGATCGGCGCGGCGGTAATCGTGCCATCGGCGCCGATCGTGATGATGTTGTTGTCCGGAATGGTGATCGGACCACCGTCGCCCAGTACCGGATTGCCGTTGATGGTGCGCAGCACGCCATTCGCGTCCACCTGTAGGCTGCCGTTGCGCGTATAGGCCTCGCCATTGCCCGTCTGCACGGCGATGAAACCGGGCGTCGTCACTGCCACGTCCAGGTTACGGCCCGTCGTCTCCAGCGCCCCCGCGCTGAAATCCGAGCCGGCCGTCTGGTCTACCGTGAAGGCGCGGGTCTGATAGCCGGCACCGCCCACAGCCTGCACAGCGCGCGACACGTCCAGCTGCTGCTTGAAGCCCGGCGTTGCCGCATTGGCGAGGTTATTGGCGATCGTGGCCTGACGCTGCGTAGCGTGCTTCGCACCGGTCATCGCCACATATATCAGCCTATCCATTCCCTGCTCCCGTCTACGCTACGTCGCTCGCCTACGATCAACGCAGGCTGGTGATCGTCTGCAGGATCTGGTCCTGCGTCTTGATCGTTTCGGCATTGGCCTGGTAGGAGCGCTGTGCCGTAATCATGTTCACCAGTTCCTTGGTCAGGTCGATGTTCGCGTTTTCCACTGCACCCGACTGCAAGGTACCCAGGTCGCCCGTACCCGGCACGCCCTGGATGGCCTGGTTGGAGGCAAAGGTTGCCGCCCACTGGTTGCCGCCCAACGACTGCAGGCCCTGCGGATTGGTAAAGTTGAACAGCGTGATCTGGCCGATGGTGCGGTTCTGGCCGTTCGAATAGTTGCCCTGGATCGTGCCATTGGCGTTGATCGTCAGGCCGGTCAGACTGCCGTCGGCGTAGCCATCCTGGCTCAGCTTGTTGACTGAGAACGGGCTGCCGAGCTGCGTGGTGCCGGTGAAGTAGGTGTTGAAGGCCAAGGGGTTCTGCGCACCGCTGGGCGAGGCGATCATCCCGGCATAGGACAGTTGCCCGCCGCCGACCAGTTGACCGTTGGCGCCGAAGGTCACATAGCTGGGCTGCAGCACGGGTGTCGCACCATCCATACTGGTCTGCGTTTCCCAGGCATTCACCCCCACCTTGGTGAAGTAGAACGTCAGCGTATGCGACACGCCCTGCGCATCATAAACGGTGGCCGAGGTCGACGAGGTATAGGTCGTCGGGTCGGACGGCGTCACCTGCGGTTCGCTGCGTGTTTCCGTGCTGCCGACCGTCGTAGCCGAAGTCTGCTGCGTAATGCCGGACAGGTTGATGTTGAACGTCATGTTCAAGGGATTGCCGCTGACCGGGTCGGTACCATACTGGAAGCTGGCTGCAACGGGCGTGCCGCTGGTCAGCAGGCCATTGCTGTTGAAGATCAGTGGCGTGTTCGACGACCCCGTGATCGCAGCACCCGCAGGGTCGATCGTGTAGGACGCGGCCCATGCGTTGGTCGTTGACTTGGACAACGTAACCTGGACGGCGTGCGTTGTGCCGTTGGGGTCCAGCAACGAAGCCGAGTAAACCTGTGTCGTGCCGTTCGGGCTGGCGGCATTCAAATTGGCGTTGAAGACGTCGATCGTCGCATTGGAGATGGCCGTGTCATCCGTGCCAATCGTACCTTGGGCCGTCGCCGCGGCTTCGGTCACGCCGGAGAAATTCAGGTTAAGGCTGAGCGGCGTCGTGCCGTAGGCCGGGGACTGGGCCGCCAGCGTATAGGTAATCGCCTGCGTGGTGCCCGACTGCGGTTGGCCAGTTGCATTGAATACGAGCGGCGTCGGCGTGGTTTGCCAGGTACCGCTGTTATCCAACTGGGTCTGGACCTGCCAGGTATTGGGCGACACATTGGTCACCTGCACTTGCAGGTTGTGCATCTGGCCGCTCGAATCGATGATGCGCGTCGTATAGATGCTGGGATTGCTACCGCCGGTAATGTCCAGCGTCAGTCCCGAAATCGAGACGTTCTTCGTGCCCTGATTGATAATGGGTGCGGTTGCATTGAAGTTCATGCCCAGCGTCAAGCCGGCGTTGGCCTGGTTGGACGCGCCCGTAGCGAGGGCACCGATATTGGCGGTCTGCACCTGGATAGCCTGGGGCGTACCGCCGCTGGCGATCACACCGTTCGAGTTGGCGATATAGCCGGCCAGGTTCGCACCCTGGTTCACGATAAAGCCGTTGCGATCCAGCTGGAACTGGCCGTTACGCGTGTAGGTGAAGCTGCCGTCGGACTGGATCAGGCGGAAGAAGCCGTTGCCCTGAATAGCGATATCGAGCGGATTGTTCGTGGTCGTCGTCGTACCCTGGCTGAAATCCTGCGCTACGGCCGAGGTCCGTTCGCCGATACCGACCTGGATGCCGGAGTTCGCGAGGGTATTGGCATACACGTCGGCAAATTCTGCCACCGACCCCTTGTAGCCTACCGTGTTGGCGTTGGCGATATTGTTGCCAACCACATCCAGGTAGGTGTTTGCCGAGTCAAGGCCGCTCAATCCCTGTTGAAAACCCATGGTGTTTCTCCCGCTTGATTCTTTGAAGCACGCGACACCGCAGTGTCGAACTTATTCTTTCCCTTGCCGATCAATGCCTTACTTGATCTGCTGGATGTCCGTCATCGCTATCGTTTCGCCACCCGTGGTCTGGATGCTCAGGCCGGAGCTGCCGACGCCGACGCTCTGCACCGTTACATAGGTTGCCGTCTGCAGCGAGCTGGAATTGCCCTTGGCATCCGTTGCCTTGGCGACGATGGTGTAGTTACCCGAAGGCATGGCCGAACCGTTGCTGTTCGTGCCATCCCAGCTGACCATCGTATTGCCGGCGGCGGGGCTGCCCAAGTTCATCGTGTCGACCAGGTTACCCTGGGAGTCGTATACGGATGCCGTCACCTTGCCGGCGTTGTCCGGCACGGTCACCTCGGCCTGCGCGGCGTTCTTGCCGTCGTAAATCATGGTGTCGCCGTTGGCTAGCACTTGATGGCCGATCAAGCCTGCCGCCTGGAACGACTGGCCGGCGTTGTAGGCCGACGTCATGCTGGTCATGCTGGCGTTCAAATCCTGGATTCCGCTCACCATGCTGATCTGGGCCAGCTGCGAGGTCATCTGGTTGCTGTCGGCCGGATTCGTCGGGTCCTGGTTCTGCAGCTGCGTCGTCAACAGCTTGAGGAACTGGTCCTGCAGCTGTTGCGCATTGCTGGTCGCGGCCTGGGCCTTGTTCAGGTTCAGGAAGACGTTGCCCGTCGAGTTGCTATTGCTGCTGGTGTTGTTGACCGCGGTCATGGCGTCAGGCTCCGTCTATTACGATTGACCAAGCTGGAGCGTGTGCTGCAGCAGGGTTTTGGCGGTGTTCATCATGTCGGCGTTGGTCTGGTAGGAGCGTGACGCCGCAATCATGTTCGTCATTTCTTCGACCACGTCCACGTTCGGCATGGCCACGTAACCCTTGGCGTCGGCCAGCGGATTCTTTGGGTCGTACACGAGGCGCGGTGGCGACGAGTCTTCCGACACCGCAGCAACTTTCACGCCAACAGCCAGCGGCTGGTTCTGCGTCATCTGCGTGGCGGAGAACACGACTTGCTTGGCGCGGTAAGGTTGGCCCGTGGAGCTGGTCGCGCTGTCGGCGTTGGCCAGGTTGCTGGCCGTGGCATTCAGTCGGATCGACTGCGCCGTCATGGCCGAGCTAGCGATATCGAAAACTTGAAACAGCGACATGGGACCTACTCCTTCCTTATTGCTTTCTGCCGACTACGGGGGCTTTATTGCGACTGCAGGGCGCTGCGCAGGCCGGCGACTTGCTGCTGCGCGAACGACAAGCTGGCCTGGTAGCGCAATGCGTTGTCGGCAAAATTTGCCATCTCGGTGTTCATATCTACCGTATTGCCGTCGATGGACGGTTGCACATCGTTCCGATACATCAAGGCCACTTCCAGCGACTGGCGCGGCGATGTTGAGATATGGCGTGGATCGGTCACGGTCATCTGCAAGGCGCCGGCCGGCTGCTTGGCGCTCATCACATCCTTCATCGCCTGCGCGAAATCGAAGTCGCGGGCCTTGTAGCCCGGGGTGTCCGCGTTGGCGATATTGCTGGCGATTACCTCTTGGCGGAGGTCGCGCAGATGCAATGCGGCGCGGCTGGTAGCGAATTCGGAATCGAGCTTGGAGAACATTTCAACCTCTCATTGGCCTTGGCGTTAGGCCGGACGAGGTTGTTACAGCACGTATCGTGCCAAGGAGCGGGTCACCGCTTCAAACCGATGGATTGCCCAAACGACATCGGCCCCAAGCAGTGCAGCTTGGGGCCGATTGGGAAGCCGAATACGGAAGCGAATCAGCCGTACGTACTGAAGCCCGTCAATCCGAGGACGTTGCTGCCTTGGGCAATCTCGTTCTGGATGAAGGCATTGAGCTGGTTGGCCGATAGCGAATTCAAGCTGGGGTTCGCGCTCGTCACGCTATTCTGGTACTGCGTGATGATCGACTGCTGCTGTGCCTGGATGCCGTTGGCAGGATTCGAGTTGCTCGGATTCAGATAACCGTTCACGACACCGGACAGCTGCTGAATCGCCTGGTTCAGCAAGGTCAGCACGCCCGTTGGGTTGGCGTTGTAGGCATTGTTGAACGTGGGATCGCCCGTCGGGTTGAACGCCAAGGTATTGCCCGCTGCAGTCGTAATCCCCAACTGGCTAAGGGAGCTCGGCGAACCACCGTAATTGTGGGTCGCCGCAGCCTGCAGATCGGTAGACAACTGCGTAGCGGTGGCGGTATCACCATTCAAGGCGCCAGTAGGTGCTGTTAGCTGGGTAATGTCGCCCTGCAGGGTGTTGTATGAGGTAACCAGGTTTTGCGCGATGCTTGTCGCGTTGCCCGTCACGATATTGGTCGTACCGGCAGTCAACAAAGTCGCGTTGACATTGGTGTCCAGCGTGACGGCATTCGTCGTGCTTGTCTGGGCTGCGCCACCGTTGACGGTGTAGCTGGCATTCTGTGCCGCTTGGGTTTGCGTCAAGCCCAGCTGGTTGAGCGTCTGCTGGCCGCCATCCAGCGGCCCGCCCTGCCCAGCCGTGGTGATACGGAACGCGTTCCCGGCGCCCGTTGCAGTGCCCGTGATTTGCAGCTGCGAACCATAACTGTTGGTGACCACGGTCGCGCTCACACCCGCGCCGGATGCATTAATCGCGCTGGCGATGCCATTCAAGCTTGGTGTCGTGATGTTGACAGTCGCCGGAGAAGTCGCATCGGCACTGAAAACACCGCTGCCATTCACCGTCCCCGTCTGGATAGTCAGGCTACCTGCACTAAACACCGTCGCATTAGGGTCGGAGACGTAACTGCTCGAAAGCGTTTGCCCTTTCGCCACCTGCGACACGTTGAGCGCGTAGATGGCCGAAGGCGAACCGGCGCCGTAAGTGGCGGTAGCGACCGCAGGCGTCGTGCTCGCGGCAGCCGTCGTCGTCGTGGTCGTGCTGGACGGGCCGTTAGCCAAGGCAGTCGCCGATTGCGATGCCGCGTTCAGCAACTGTCCATAGCCGGACAGCTGCGTAAGCGTACTGGCAGACGGTGCGTAAGGATCAACACCCGGTACCCCGGTCTGGCCGGCCGGCGGCGGCGTCGCACCGGCTTGGGACAAGCGTAACGAAACAACTGCATCTAGCAATGAGACTTGCATCGCATTACCCCCTACTCAGGCAGGCCTGCCTTTGGATACCCCATTATCGATAATTTCCCACAAATATAAAGGTGGAAAGTTACCAAATGTATCAACTTTCTGCCAAGCGGCAGGCCCCTGCCCTCACTTGCCTGCCGCCGGCTCCGCAGGGCACGGCCCGGCCCACAGAGCCGTATCGTTATAGCTGATCCAAGGCTGGGCGTCAGCCGCCAGCGACTCATTGATGGCCAACTCGCTGGTCACCTTCTTACCCTCGTAATGCATATGCAACGAGCCATTCTTTTGCCCGCCCTCGCACACCAACTTGGCCGTCAACTCGTGCTCGCCCACCTTAACGTCGCTTACCTCGCAGCTGTCAGTTAAATCGTTCTGACCCTTGGGAGAAAGCAATTCCAAATGATTCGGGATGTCTTCCTTCTTCAAGCATTGCGTCAGGTACTTGGGCTTAGGCGGCAATGGCAACGCGCGGAGCACCATGCGACGGTCGATATTCCAAAGCCCGGGCTCCACATCCGGCTTGTCGCCCGCGTGCACGACGCCGATTGCAGACAATACCGCCAATACCGCAACGCCAATTACTTGAAACTGCTTGTTCGACATAGGCTCGACGCTCCTCAAATTGAATTCCGCAGCCACCTTAGAACGACGCCGTACCGGTGGAACGCGTGACGGGCGGGGTAATCAGGCGCTTCTCGACGACCAGCATGCTGTCATAGAAGTGCAGGCCAAAGGCCGACGTCGTGATGCCTGTCGGGCGGAAGCTAGCTGGGTCATTGCTGTGCCAGGCATGCAGGTCGTCGATAAAGCGCTTTGCATACTCGATGAAGGTGTAGGGGTGGCGATAGCCGCCGCCAAAACTGGGCCAGTACGAAGTATGCAAATCCTCGCACAGGTACAGGCCATCGACCTTCACCTTGCCGTAGAGTTCCTCAAACGTCACGATCTGCTGCGTCATCGTGTGGCCGCCGTCGTCCAGCACGATATCGAAAGGACCATGCTTTTCGGCCAGCTCACGCAGGAAGTCGCGGTCTTCCTGGCTGCCGATTTCAACGGTGATACCTTCCTCTTCGAATTCCTTGCACTTCGGATTGATATCGACGCCAATGATCTTTGCCTTGGGGCCGAAAAAATTCTTCCACATCTGCAAGGAACCGCCGTGGAACACGCCGATTTCGAGGAAGGTGATTTCACGATCCCTAAACGGCGCAAAGTGACGCTCGTAAATGTCGAAATAGTGCAGCCACTTGAAAATCAGCCTGCCTTCGTTGTCGCAAAAGTAGTCGAACAAATCGCTCATTGTGCAGTCCCTGTCTTGATCTCGATCTTGGTTTTTCAGCTAGACGGATTGGTCCGCCACCGTCGTCTCTTCAGCCTTCTCTGCGTTCTCGCACCAGTCGGCCCATACTTCCTTGAACTTCTCTTCCAGGTCGCGCGTGACCAAGACCGCATCCATCAGCGGCGAGGCAAGCATGGTTTCGCGCAGGGAAGCACGAATCTTCGCCAACCCAGGCAAGTCTCGTGCCCAGCGCTTGCCCACCTCGACATAAGCCTCCTCGCTGTCCACGACGAAATCCGACAATCCAACGGCGCCCATCATGGTGGCACCCATGCGTTGGATCGATTTACGCCCAGCCAAGGATAGCACCGGCACCGCCATCCAGATCGCATGCGCGGTCACCGTCCCGCCGTTGTAGGGGAACGGATCGAGCGCGATATCGATTTCGCTATGGAACTCCAGGTATTGCTTCATCGGCTTCTTGCCGAACAGGCGCAAGCGCTCCATCGGGAAACCGCAATCGGCAAACACCCGGCGTACTTTCTCGTTCAATTTTTCGTCATCATCCTTGCCGCCCGTGGCCATCCACAGGATGGCGTCGGGGATAGCATGGAACATCTTGCCCCAGAGAGTAATGACCTTGGTATTGATCTTGCCGAAGGCGTTGAACGAGGCAAAAGTAAGATGCCCATTGCGCAAGGCGGGAAGGTCTCCCACGGGCAAGTCCTTGCCCTCCTCGCTTGGGCGGTAACACCAGCCCGACACCAGGCGCAGCAACTTCTCCGCATGCAGCGCCTCGGTCATGCCGGGTGGGTCCATGCGTTCGTCGGTAATACGGTAGTCGATCGCCGATACGCCAGTTGTCGTCGGCATGCCGATCCAGGTCATCTGGACGGGCGCAGCGCGGCGCGCGAACATGTATAGGCGGTGGTAGGCCGTGTGGTTGGATAGGTCGATCAGGATATCGATCTCGTCCATCCGGATCATTTCGAGCACCGCTTCGTCGTTCAAATCGAGAATCCAACGCCAGTGGTCGGCGAAGTGCATGAACTTGGCCGTCATGCTGTCCACATAGTTGTGGTTCGCATAACAGTAAATTTCAAAGCGCTCGTGATCGTGATGTTCCAGAATGGGTTCCGCGAAGAACCCAACGGAATGGCTGCGGAAGTCGCCGGACACATAGCCGATGCGCAACTTGCGATCTGGATCGGGGTCGTTGCGGAACGTCGCCACGCGATCGCGGTAGCGGGCATTGAAACGCTTGTCCCACTCCTTGTACGCCTCGGCGAGCGCCTCCGGTGTCAGTTCCGGATCGTAATTCATACAGAACAGCATGCCCGACATCGCGTCCGAGCTGCGGGGTTGTTCGGCCAGAATCTCACGAAATACGGACATGGCGCCCGCGATATCGGCCCGCTTCAGGCAGAGATCGGCACGGGCATGGCGCACTTCCTGCGCCGAAGGCCAGCGCTTCTCCGCCTGGACCAGCACCGATTCGGCCTCGTCGAACTCGTCGGCCTCCTTGAGGAACGCGACCAGCGTAAGGTATAGCTGCATGCGCGTGGGATCGAGCTTGATCGCATCGCGCAGCAAGGCTTTGGCATCGTCGATCTGGCCCATCACCTTCTTGCGCGTAGCCAGGCGAGCCATCGTATCGACGTGGTTTGGATCGTACTCCAAGGCCTTGTTGTAGTATTCCAGTGCCTTCCCGTAATCCTTGATGCTTTCGTAAATCGAGCCGGCGCGGGCCAAGGCCTCTGCACAATCGTGGGCAATGCCGATGGCCTTGTTGTAGTAATACAGCGCTTCGCCCAACTGACCAAACATCTGCAGGCAGATACCAAGGTTCACGCAGGCATCAACGTCGTCGGGGAAGTACGCATAAAGCTTCTTGAAATACTCTATGCCCAGGTGCGGCGAACCCTGTTCCTGGCATTCGGTCCCCAGGTCGAATATCGACTGCTTTTCCACCGGCAGCGATTCGATGATTTGTGCCACGCGCCGGGTCGCCTCGTGAAAATACCCCATGCGCGCCAGGCAGATTGCAATGCAGTTGCGCAGCCAAGGGTCGCCCGGTGCTTCCTTGAGGGCAGCCTCGCATGCGCCCACGGCTTCCGGCAGCTTGCCCAGCTCGCGCAGGCACACCGCCAACAGCTTCAGCACCTCGGGTTCGCCGGGTATGGCATGGTCGACCGCCGACAGGTGCTCCAGCGCCTCCGGGTAGCGGTCCTCGATGATTTCCAAGCGCCCAAGGTGATAGCGCACGGCAAGATTTTCCGGCATGGCGGCATAAGCGGCTTCAAGCGTCTTGCGAGCCCGCTTGTTGCGCTTGTAACCGATATTGGCGACGCCGGCATTGAGCAGGAAGCGCGGTTCGTCACCGACCAGCTTCAGCAAGCGATTGTAGTTTGCAACTGCCTTGCCATGCTGCTTCAAGGCCATCAGCGCAATACCACGAAAATTCAAGGCTTCGGCATCGTTGCCGTCGGCAATCAAACGGTTGTCGGCCGCAGCGACCACTTGCGGCCACTGGGCCAGATCGAGCATGCCGCGAATCTCATCATCCGTGGCCGCCGGCGCGACAAACTGTCTAACTTTCGCCATCAGGAAGCAGCCAGGACGTCAGCCAATGCAGGCTGCAACTCAACCGCCTTGTCGCGGAACTTGTCGGCCTCGGCAGTGCGCCCGGCACTACGCAGCATCAGGGACAAATTGCCATAGGCTTCCGCGTAGTTGGCATTGAGCGCGATGGCCGCACTGAAAGCCTTTTCCGCAGATTCGATATCGCCCTTGGCCTGGAAGGCAAGCCCCAGGTTGTTCTGGACTTCGTGTGCGTTCGGGATCAGTTCCACCGCCTTTTGATAAGCACGAATGGCCTCATCGTAGCGCTCAACCAAAAGCGCCACGTTGCCCTGCTCGTACCAGGCCGGCGCGAGCTTCGGGTCCAACAGGGTCGCCCGACGCAGGAAGCTGCGCGCGTCCGTCATATCCTGCTTCTCCTTCAGGCACATGCCGACCCAGTAGTAGCCTTCCGCATTGTCGGGTTGGAAATCCAGGGCGCGGCGAAACGCTGCCAAGGCAACGTCCATGTCACCCAAGGCGGCGCGGCAGCGGCCTTCCAGCAACAGGCGCTGTACGACGATATCGGTCGCATTGGTCGTCTTGGCCAGGAAATCGATCGCATCCTGGAAGCGGCCTTCTGCATGGGCTACCAGTGCGCGGAAGAACCAAGCCTGGCCATGGTCTTCGCGCCATGCCAGCAGCTTTGCACACAGCTTCTCGACGTCCTCATGCTTGCCCTCGGCCATGTACTTGGCGGCAAGCTCGGTGATCTGCTGCGCATTCAGATAGACGGGATCTTCACCGGAGTTGGTGAGCGAGTCGGGAGCGGAGGTCATGAGCAACTGTCCTGTATCTGAAGAATTGTTGTGTGGGTAATGCTATGCAAGGTGCTTAGCAAGCGGCTCGATAAAGCAGAATTGATGCCAGATATGTTCATCCGCAAACGCGATCCCGAGTGCTTGGTCAGAGGCCCCCTAGCTTCAGACACCCACGCACCTTTGTTCGCAATGCCCCACGCGGCCATTATAAGCACAGCAATGAATGCTCGGGGAAGCGACAAATGCCGCGCTGGTCCAAGGTATCGCGAAGTCGACAAGAAGCACCTGAACCTATTCCGGCAGAGCCGACGCCGTGCCGTGAAGCAATGTAAAAAGCCACCGTGAGGTGGCTTTTTACGGTGCAGCAAAAACAGCAACTTACCAGAGGCGCAGCAGACCTTGCTTGCCACCAACCGTGAACGGGCTTGCGTTGTTCGCCAAGCGGTTGTTGGCCAGCGTTGCACAAGCTGCGTACTCCTTGAGTGCAGCGCTGCCGAACGAGGTCGCGGCACCATCGATCGAACCGCTCAGGTAGGTGTAGGCCGGAACCGCGTAGCTGGTACCCGTACCGTAGGACTGACCGAACAGACCACCAAAACCACCACCCGTGACCGTACCCGACGCTGCACCTGCTGCCGCTGCGGAAATGGTATCGGAGGCGGCGCCGCCCGACTTGGTCGTAAACGAATAACTTGCGCTGTTGCTGGCGGCGGCAGCCAAAACCGCATCCAACCCAGGCTGAATGCCGGTCTTCAGCTGAACGCCGGCAATGTGGTAGTGCATGTAGTCGTCCGAACCCACATAGGCATTGAACGACACATTACAGGTCGCGCTCGCGCTCGACACTGCCGTGCTGTAGCTGAACGGCATCATGATCTCGCCGAAATTCGACGAGAACGTGCCAATCGAGATGCTCGAGCCGGCGCTCGAGTTATTACCGACCGGGCCGTAGTAGGTCAGGGCAGACGTGCCGCCAAACAACATCGGTGCGCCAGCTGCCTTGGAGTCGGACACCGTGTTGGAGATCGACCAGACCGTCATCTTGATGTCGGTCGGCGTAGCAGCGGTCGTGAAGTTGAGGTTGTAGAGACCGCCCGACGCAGTCGTCAGACCGCCGTTGCTGATGTAGTACTGCCACGTACCCGGCGCGGTGCCCGTGCCCTGCGTCAGCTCCAGCAGAATCACACCGTCGGTGGTCTGGTTGCCGCTGGGGATGAACGCCGTGTACAACGGCGTCGTACCGCCCCTGGCGTAAACCATCGGATCGCCAAAGGTGTGAAGGCTAAGTGACGAGCCGCTGGCGAAGGCGGCAGCGGACGTTGCCATCAACCCCACGCTTACGCCGAGCTTTTGCATTACATGCTTCATGGTGGAACTCCTAGTTAAGGTTGGCGCTGAGCTTGGCGCTGAGCAGAAAAGCCGCGTACAGCCGACGCGATTGCGGCAGTCGAACCTGCCATCAGGCCCAGGCCGCCGACTCTTGGAACAACGTGTTTCATAACAATCTTCTCCTTGCCAGGAAGAGTGTATATTCCCTCACGCACAGCATAAGCACTTGCTAATGCAAGTTCAAGTCCCGTGGTAAAGATACCGTTGTCCAGCGAGTCGCAGCCATTACACGAGACAACTTACACTTCTGAGGACGTCATCGGCACAATCTTCGAAAACTTTAGCCCAGAATGTAAAAACTCTTTTCAAAATTCGAAATCGCAGTTTGCGCCAAGCACTAACAAGCACAAAACATGCCGGCACGCGCCCTTGGGGTTACAAAATGCATCGCTTGTTACCGCCAAAGGCAACACTGGACAGAGCTGCGCCAATATTAGTAGTCTACACAATAGCATCGCGCAAGGTGCTTCGCAGGCCAATTCCGACAAAGCGGCTGCGATATATATTTGCAACAATATAACTGAGCCCGATCAAGCGCCAGCGCCATCGTGGTGAAAATTACCCGGGGCGCACGTTGAGTTGGTCGCGGCGCCCGTCCGCCCTGCCTACCAAACTGAACACACACCCTCGACGTCATGACGAAAAAGAGCCGCGCCAAGCATTCCGAACAACCTGCCGCATCCGCGCCTATTGCCGACAACTCGGCTGGCCCATCGCCTGCGCCCATTCAGCCTGATGTCTTCGCTAAAGCAGTCGCTGACTGCCAGGCTGGCCGATTCGACGATGGCATACCTCCCCTGCTAGCGATACTCACCGACTACCCAGACTTCCTTCCCGCGTGCATGGCGCTAGGCGCAGCGTACGGCCATATGGGCCGCCTGGCAGAGGCACGCACGCAGTTCGAGCGCGCCATCGAACTCGACCCCAAGTTATCGCAAGCCTATGCCAACCTGGGCAATGTACAAAAGCTCAGTGGCGACATCGAGGGCGCAATGAGCAGCTATCGCAAAGCCATTGCGCTGCAGCCAGGCATCGCCGACGGGCATTACAACCTGTCCACCCTTCAGCTGGACATGGGCGACCTGGACGAGGCCCAGAAGTCGCTCGAACTTGCGCTGCTGTTCCGACCGAACTACGCCGAAGCGCAGAACAACCTGGGTGACATCAAGCTGCGCAAGGGCAAGATTGAAGAGGCCGTTTCCCACTTCCGCCAGGCTCTGGTCTGGAACCCGGACTTGCCGCAGGCGCAAGCCAACCTAGTGTTGGCGCTTTACCGACTCGGGCTCTACGTGGAAGGCGAGGAAGTCGCCAAGAAGGCACTGGAAGCCCGCCCGGACGATACGGTCGTGCTGATGAATCAGGCCATGGGCCTGATTTCGCAGGGCAAGGGCGAGGCGGCCGAAGCGATCTATCGGGGCTTGATTGAACGCTTTCCGGAATCCGTCGAGCCGCTGGTAAACCTGGGTAGCGTGCTGCAGATGGAGCGGCGCTACGACGAAGCGGCCGACGTTTTCCGTCAGGCCCTGACGCTGCGCGGCGTAAATGCAGCACTTTGCCTTGCCGGCCTGGCCAATTTGCGCCTCGCACAAGAGCAGCCTTCGTTGGCTGTTAAAGAGCTGCAGCATGCCGTCATGCTGGAAAGCCGCCATGCGGGGATGTTGGCCAACCTGGGCTGGGCATTCGTACAAAGCGGCGATGTCGCCCTGGGTATTGAAAATATCCGTCGCGCAACAGAACTGGCGCCGAAGCTGGCGGAACTCCGTTCCAATCTGGTCTTCGCGGCTCACTACGACGCAAATCTCACGCCCGCACAACGTCGAAAGGTTGCCAATGATTGGAACGAATCGTTTGGCGATCCCGAGGACGTATTGCCGCCGATGCCCATGCGTACGCTATCCGAAAACAACGACCGCCTACGCATCGGCATGGTGTCCAGCGACTTCCGCACGCACTCCGTTGCTCAGTGCCTCGCGCCGCTGCTGCAGCACTATGATCGCAAGCGCCTGGAGATCACCCTGTACTCTACTTCCGGGCAAGAGGACGAGGTCACCAAGCGATTCCGCAGCCAGGTCGATATGTTCCGGCAGGTCGCCCCGCTGGCGCCCATCGACCTCGCCAATCGAATCCGCCGCGACGGCATGGACATCCTGATCGACTTGTCTTGGCACACGGGCGGCAACAAGCTCAGCATGTTTGCACTCAGACCGGCGCCGATTCAAGTCGGCTGGCTAGGCTTTTTTGCCGACACCGGGCTCGACGCCATCCCCTTCCGCCTGAGCGACGACATCATGGACCCGCCGATCGAATCGACGGAAAAGGATGCTGGCGCGGCGCATGTGGTTTACTTGCCCAGCGTGCTGTGTTTCGAACCGCCGGTCGACGTGCCGGAGATCAAGCCATTGCCGGCATTGCGCCGCCATGCAATCACTTTCGCATCCATTTCCAGATTCAACCGTGCGAGCGCCGCGACGCTCGACGCATGGGCGCAGATCCTGGAGTCGGTGCCGGATTCGCGCCTTATCGTATTCAGCAGTGTGGATGAACGCGACACCGGCACGTTTGAGCGGATTCGCCGCCTATTTGCGCTGCGCGAAATCGGCGAAGAGCGCCTCGACATACGCCCGCGACTCAAGCTTCCGGCATTTCTTGCCGCCTTGAACGAGGAGGTAGATGTGGTATTGGACACCTTCCCCTACCCGGGTGGCGTAAGCACGCTGCACGCGCTATGGATGGGCGTGCCGACACTGACTCTCGCCGGAACCAGCTCTTACGAACGCGCCGGCGCCAGCATCATGACACATGCCGGCATGCCGGATTTCGTCACGAACGATGTGAAAGCCTATGTAGCGCGGGCCGTGCGTCTTGCGACAGAGATCGACAAGCTTGCCGAATTGCGCGACACCATGCGCAGCCGCCTGAGGCAGAGCCCTCTGTTCGACGGCGCAGCATTCGCGCGTGGCTTTGAAGACGCCGTCACAAGACTATGGCAGGTGGAATTCGATAAGTATATTGAGGAAGCGCGGGCGAAGAGTGCCCAGCAGGACGCGACAGACTAGGAAGTGGACTCGGGTACCGTGGGCAGGAGTTCGGCAAGATTCAGCTGGGGCATACCAGCTTCGCCGAGCCCCTGCTCCAGGAAGTGGATAAAGGCCAGCAACTCCGCCACCGCGCGGAACAGCTCGGGCGGGACGTTCTTGTCCAGGTCGACCTCCATCAGGAGCGCGACGAGCTCCGAGGACTCGTGGACGTAAACGCCCGCCTCCCTGGCCTTGGCGATGATGGTCTCTGCAATCAGCCCCCTACCCTTGGCGACCACCTTTGGAGCGGCGGTGCCTTCGTTATAGGCAAGCGCGACGGCCTGCTGCTGGGTGACGTTTTTTTGGGCGCGAGACATGGGCCGCTATTCCTCGTCAGCCACGGCAACTTGCTGCCCAACCAATTCGAGGCCAGCCGACTCCAGCTGCGTTTTCAGCCGGTCACTTTCGCTCCGTATCAAGCCAGCGGTATCCGCGCGCGATACGGTGAATTTCACGCCGACGTGTGTCTTGTCCGATAGGTTGATGACGGCATCAATGCTACCCAGTGTGGGCAGATCCAGATGAATGCGGGTATTCCACGAACGCTGGGTTGGCTCGTCCTGCCCCGACTGCTGCGAGCGGTCCTCTTCGACCTCCCAGCGCATCGGCTGCCCCGGCCAGGCCTGCCCGTGCCAGACGATGGGTCGCTGATCCATCACCTGCAGCTGCTGCTGAATCAAATCACGGACGACGGGTGGAGAGTCAGCCAATCCTCGACTTGCCGCAGCCAAGCTCGACTCGCTAGCCGGTGCCGTAGCCTGTCCCTGCGCCTGAAGTGCCGCCTCGGTACCGACTGCCCTTGCCAATGCGGCGGCCGGCGCAGTGGTATTGCCTTGCCCTCGGCTTGCAGTGGCTGCTTCCGCTTGCGCCGCTGCCGTGTCCTTTGCATCATTTGCCGCCGCAGCGGCATTGCCCTGCCCTGCCTGCGGTTCAGCCAGAATGGACTGCAAATCGCGCCCGCCCTGTACCCATTCGGCAAGGTGCGACTCATAGAACAGGCCACTGCCGGAAAATATCTTTTGCAGCGTGTTGGCAAGCGATGCCGTGTCGAGCTGGCCACCGGGCTGCATGACAATCTGCCCACCCGGTAGCTTTGCCGCCTGCTGGGCGCTGCCCTTCTCGGCGATCTCGGTGAGCAGATCACCCAGGAACTGAGCCGTATTGCTCAACGCCACCTGCGCGGAACCAGTCCCCGCCGTCGGCAGTTGCGGCACAGTCGAGCCATCAATCGACTGGCGTGGCATCAGAAAGGCCAGGCGCGGCGAGTTCGCAATCACGCGCATGTCGATCTGGTCGCCGGCTTGCGTATTTCTCGGCAAATTCAGATCGAGCATCTGGTCCTTCACCAGGACTGCGAACCGGCCATTGGGTAATTCGCCCGTCACTTGCGCGCGCACCTGCTCGCCGACGGTGAAAAGCTGCTGTATCTCCTGGATCGTGTCGACCAGCTGGATTAGCGGTTGGGCCGACGACCGGATATAGGCTTCAAGCTGGTTGATAAGCGAATTGGTCGGGATCATCGCTGAACCACGCTGATCTACGGCCTCAAGGAGGCTCGGTATAGGGCCACGATCAGCTCCGCCTCGCCTCTGGAAATGCCGCAGCCTGCGGCGACAGCCGAAGAGTCGAGCCCTTGTTGTGCCAGTTTTAGCGCCTGGCTGTATGCAGTCTCGGTAACCGCCTGCTCCGCAACCGCAGTTTGCGGCGAACGCAATTGCTCGCGGATGATGTCAAGCTCCGAGCGCAAGGACTGCGTCTGCTCGCGAAGCTGTTGCAGTTCGATGGAAAGGTCGATCGGTACACGCCGCGTGCGGCGGCTCTTCAGAAAGAACAGCAGCAGCTCCAGCGCATAGACCGAGACGATCAGGGCGGCAGCGAATGCCAACTCGGGCCAAGTCAGGAAAACGCCATTCATGATCACGTACCTTTCACGTCTTGGCTGATTAAATCAACCCTAGCCGTAGGCACGTGCCAGTTTGCGAACGTTGACTCGTGCCGAACCGATATTTTGCAGAATGGTGGACAATTCATTCTTCCACAAGTCGACCCGATCAGCGAGTTCCTTATTGGCAATTTCGGTATCTTGCAGCAGACCGGCGATTTCCTGCTGAAGCGCATCAGACAAGGCATCGAGCACCGGTGGCCGCGATTGCAGTTTATCGACGATACGCTGCTGCTCGATCATGACCTCACGCAGACCCGGCCAATCCTCACGCCGTGCTAGGTCGAGCAGATGCAGCGTCGCACGATGCAAGGCGCGATATTGCTCGACGATGTCCTGGTCAGACACGGCCATAGCTCAATGGTTTCCGCTCGGCAATCTGCGCATCGTCGGCCACAGCGGTGGCCGGGCGAGGCTGCTCGATTGCATTCCAGGCTTCGCGTAGTTGAGACACCAGACCGTGTACCTCGTCGAGTGCCGCGACATCGTTGTGCAGGTTGGCGTAGAGCAGGCGGCGCAACATGTAGTCGTATAGCGCATCTAGATTGGCGCCCAGCTCACCGCTACGCTCGATATCGAGGCTGGGGCGCAAGCCTTGCTCAATGACCGCAATGGCATTGGAGATTGTCATGCCTTTGTCGGCAATCTGACCTTGCTGCATGAACATCTTCGCACGCGAGATGTAGGCAAGCATGCCGTCAAACAGCATGCATACCAGCTTATGCGGGGACGCGGAGTCCACTTCGTGCTCCAAGCGGTCGCGCCCGTAAGCACTAAGTGCGTTCTTGAGTTTCGTCACCATTGCACCGGCCTAGGATCTATGTCGTTGCATCAAGAAGTGGAATTCTTCGACAGCGCCGATAATTGCTGCGTCAAGAATGTGCCCGTTTGCTGCAAAGTAGCCACGGTCGCATCCATCGCATTAAATTCTGCCAAGTAGTTCTGCTGCAAGTCAGCCATTTTCTGGTTCAATTCCGTCTGCTGTTTCTGCAGATCAGTAAGCTGACTATTATACCCGTCAGTCTCTGCCTGGATACCGCCGGTTTTCGACAGTATCTGCGTCAAGGTCGCATCGAGTTGCGACGCGAACCCGACGTTGTAGGATATGTTGCCGACGGTACCGGTGCTGGTACCTGTCACAGTCACTGCCAGACCCAGTGCGTTACCGGTTCCAGTCAGCTTTTGCCCGCTGCCGGTCGCATGCCAGCCACCGATCGTACCAGCGACATCCATACCGGTACTCGTCGAGGTCGTGCCGAAACCGATTGCCGTCGACAGGTCGCTGCTCGCGTTCAGGATGGCTACGCTGGACGCGGAGCCATAAGTATTCGACGTGAGATTGATTTGATTGTTCGTCGCGTCATACGTCACGACGACTGATTTGCCCGCCGCTTTCAGCGTTGCGTCGCCGTTGATCTCGCTCTGCATTTCGGCAACCAGTGCGTTGTTGGACGCGTAGGTGGCCTGATTGAGCTTGATCTGTCCTGACATCACGCCGTCGACCGAGACCGTGAACGAGTTGTCAGTCGTGCTCAAGTTCAGGCTGCTCACAGTTCCTGGAGCCGCGACCGTGGCTTGGGTAGCCGGCTGTGTGATCTGTACGGCGTAGTTGCCTGCCTTGGTGGTGGTGGTAGAGCTGTTATAGGTGAGCTGCGCGCTATTGCTCACGCCATACGATCCGAACACGGCGGCGACCGAGGCAGGATTGGCGTTGAATGCATTGGTGAACGCATTCGTGTCCAAGGTCATATTGCCGCTGCTGTCAAAGCCGATGCCGATCTGAGACAAGGTCGTATAGGCGCCGCCGGGCAACACACCGTTCAGCACGCTAGCGATTTGCCCCTGGATCTGCTGGATCACCGGATCGCCCAACAATGCGCCATTTTGCGTCGGATCGCTGGCATTGTAGTTCGACAGGTGCTGCATGCTCGACGTCAGCGAGTTGTACGACGTGACGAACGACTGCACGGCCGTCATCGCACTGGAAACATTGCTGCCGACCGTGATCGTGGTCGGGGACGACGTCGCCGACAGCAAGTTCAACGTTACGCCGTTGATGATGGTCGAGGGCGTATTCGTGTCGGACGTGATATTGATGCCGTCCACACTCAAGTTGGCATTCTTTGCCGCCTGTACTTCCGTCAGGTTCTGACCCGAACCAGCCGCGGCCGTCGCGTCGTAGCTCAGCTGCGAAAGGCCGCTGTTGTCGGTGCTGTTGCCGTCGTTGTCGGCAACGGTAATGCGAAGGCTGCTGTCGGCGCCCGTATTGTTGCCGGAAAGGACCAGACGGTAGCCCTTGCCGTCATTCACCACGGACGCTGTTACGCCAGCATTGGAGGCGTTGATCGCGCTTGCAATGCCAGATAGCGTGTCGTTCTGCGAGGTGATCTTGACCGACGTCGTCGACGTATTCGCGTTCGGCGTGAACACCGGTTGCGCCGTCGGTGGCGTTGCCCCGGTGCCATAGACGCCATTGCTTGCCGTGATCGGATTGCCGCTGCTGTCGGCGATCGTGCCGAAGCTGAATATCAGCGTGCCAGTGCCAATGACCGCATTCGCGCTACTGAAGTCCGAGCTGGCAATACGCTGCGACTGGGCGATGTTGGAAACACTGATCGAATGCGAGCCAAGTGCTGCCGTACTTGATGCCGTCGCCGTGATGGCGGACGAGTTGGAGCTGGACGCGCTCGGCGTCAGATATTGGCTGCTGGACTCCAGCGCTTGTACCGCCGTCTGGAATGTCGATACGGAGCTTTGCAGGGTACCCAGCGCCGTAACCTTGGATGTAGCGTCAGCCTGCTGCTGGGTAATCAGTGCACTGGCGGGGTCATGCTCCGCAGCCACCAGCTTCGAGACCATGCTGGCAATATCGATACCGGAACCGATGCCCGTTGACGTGATAATGCCCTGGCCTGTGCTCGCGCCCGAAACTGACATGATAAAACCTCCGCCATGCGGCAATACTTGCCGTGGCTATATTACGCCTTGTCGCGGACCAACATGCCTTGGAACTTGTCGATCGCCTTGGCAATGTCGATCACTTCCTCGGAAGGAATCTGCCTGATCACTTCCTTTGTCGAAGCGTCCACCACCTTTACAACCTGCATCTTCGTATCCGGATCGACGCTGAACTGGATGCTGACGTTCATATTGGACGCCATATCATTCAGCTTCTTGACCGAATCCTCGACAGAAGGTTGCGGTTCATTCTTGCCGGCGGCCTGAACCTGCTGGACCGGCGGTAGTTCGTTGGCAGTAGACGTTTCCGTCGGCTGAACATAAGCACGAGACGTGCCAGTATCGACCGACGCGGGTGACGGCTGGAGCAACGAGGAGTTGAGAGCCTGTACTTGCATGGTTGCTACTCCTAGGCAAAAGCCCCGGCTGGCCTATTGGCTCTGCCGGGGCACACCGTTACGCGATTCAGAGCCGCGTCACACTACTGCTTACAGGTGGCTCAGCAGCGTGAGGATGTTCTGCGGCAGCGTATTTGCCTGCGCCAACATCGCCGTACCAGCCTGCTGCAGAATCTGCGACTTGGTCAGGTTCGCCGTTTCGGACGCGAAGTCGGCATCCTGAATTTGCGAACGTGCGGACTGCAGGTTCTGCGACGTGGTTTGCAGGTTGCTGACGGTTGCCGAGAAGCGGTTTTGCAAGGCACCGTACTGTGCACGCTGTCCGTTGACCGCGTTCAACGCCGCATCCACGATACGGATGGCTTGGGTTGCGTTGTCCACCGACGTTACGTTCAGCGTCGACACCGACTTCAGCGTGGAGCTCAGCTGGCCGCCCGCTGCGACTACCGTACCAAAGGTGCTGGCCGTGGTCGCTGCCGTGCTGGCGCTCGATACCGTATACGACTGGCTGGCATCGATAACCACATTACCCGCGACCGTGATCGTACCTGCAGCACCCGATGCCAGCGTATGGCCACCGGCCGTGATGGCGCCGGCTTCGGACGTCGCCGTGCTAGCCGTCAGCGAGATGTTATCGCCTTCGGACGAGGTCAGCACAACGCCCGTACCCGTCTGGTTCAGGGCTGCGGTTACGCCCGTCACGCCGGTCTGGTTGTTGAATTCCGTCACGGCATCGGCCAGGCCGGCAGCGGTGTTCGATGCCGTCAGGTTGAAGGTCACCTGCTGAGCGGTCGTGTTGCTACCCAGCACGTTCAAGGTGTAGCTACCGGAGGCGCTGAACGTCACCGTAGTCACCGTCTGAGCGCTGGCCGTCACACCCGTCTGCGTCTGTGCATTGATCTTGTTGGCGATCGAGAAAGCGGAGTCGCTGGTCGACAGCGTGATCGAGCCGCTGGCCACACCACCCTTGATGTTCAGCGTGCCGGATGCACTGACGGCGGCGCCGGTGATGGCGGCGGTCGTAGAGGTACCGGTCACGGCGGTCGAGGTCGGCGTAGTCACACCGATCTGCTGGGCGCCATAGCTAGCCGTACGGAAATTGGCCGTCGTCGTCGTAATCGTCTGGTTTGCGTTGGCGCCAACCTGGAACTTGGACGAGCTGGACGAACCGTCGAACAGGTTGATGCCGTTGAACTGGGTCGTTTGTGCGAAGCGATCCAGTTCACCGGTCAGCTGCGTGACTTCCGCGTTGATGGCCTGGCGGTCGGATGCGGAGTTCGTACCGTTGGCTGCCTGCACCGACAATTGACGGATACGTTGCAGCAGATTGCCCATCTGGCCCAGTGCGCCTTCACCCGTCTGCGACATCGAGATGGCGTCGTTGGCGTTGGAGGTAGCCTGGGCATCGCCATTCACCTGCGCCGTCATGCGCTGGGAGATCTGCAGGCCAGCAGCATCATCCTTGGCGGAGTTGATGCGCAGACCGGAGGACAGCCGCTGCAAGGACGTGTTCAGCGAGGTCTGAGAATTATTCAGTGCCTGCTGTGCGTTCAGCGACGCAATATTGGTGTTGAGCACTAATGACATGGTTGACTCCTACTTGTCAGATTCCTAGGGGTTCAGTCTGCGCCGTAGACCAAGAGGGTTCGCAGTCGCTGAAGCTTGAGCTCGTTATCGACGCGTCCGGCAGAAACTTTAGTGCCGCCCAAGTAAGTTTCTGCCCGACGCCTCGCCAGTGCCCACAGGGAACACTGGCTTGACCCTTTATCGGTCACCCCTAGTAAATCTTTAGTGCCTTCTTAATATGCGTCCCCCAATACCCTGCCAGTCGATATACCCGGCCTTAGCGTGTCCAGGCCGACAACCACGTTGCAATATGCTGGTCCATGGTCCAGCCATCGTAGACAGACCGCTTGAGCAAGTCGCCACGGCGCCGCAATTCATTGCGATCCGACAAGTGCTCTCGTATCGCCCCTACCCAGTCGCGGAAGCGATTCTTGACCAGCGTTACCGGTAGACCACACTGGTAGGGCACGATGTCGGTACAAATCACGGGATATCCCAACGCGCCGTATTCCAGCAGCTTGAGGTTCGACTTGGCTTCGTTGAACGCATTGAATTCCAGCGGTGCAACCGCCAGGTCCAGGTTCAGGCTGGCCAGCTTGGCCGGGTACTTGTCGATGGGTACACCTGGATGGAATTCCGCGACGTACGGTCGCAGGCTGTCCGGGCACATGCCCAGGAACACCCAGTCGACCTCGCCGGCCAGCTCCTTGACCACGTCGGCGATCAGGTCCAAGTCGCCCGTGTGGCTGATGCCGCCGGCCCAACCCACACGAGGCTTCCCAGCCTCGGTAGGCGCGGCTTGCAACGCACCCCATACCTTGGCGTCGATCAGGTTCGGCACAACCCGTATGTCATCGTTGTAATCCTTCATCGCCCGCTTGAGCGGCTCGGTGGATACGACGAAGCGATCACATAGGCTGCACGCTTCGCGCAACCACCGCCCCGTGTCACCAGGTATCGTGTCGCGATGCAGGTTCTTGCTCGGCAGGTTGGTGATCAAATCATCCAGCTCGAACACCATGAACGGCTTGTAATATTCGCGCGTCTGGCGCATGCGCCGTACCTGGGGCTCGTAGAGCTGGCGCTGAAACACTACCGCGTCCGCGTCGACCCGCACCAGATCCGTGGCCTGCAGGATATGGTGGCCGATGATCGTCTCCGCAGCACCCGCATCCATCAAGGCGCGGGCTGGCTGCAGGATGCGATAGTGCCCGCAACCCGTCGTGTCGGCCGGATGTACCAGGACGCGCGGCAGGGGTTTCCACGGCAGGGTCGGCGTCTGCAGCACCGAACGCGTCTCGACGGAGAACGGTACGCCGTAAGTCGACAGGTTGCGGTTGTAGGCGGGGTCGGGCGACATCCGCGACAGCCAACGCCGCAACAGTGGCTCGACTGCCTTGGACGGGTCGTCCATGCCAATCTTGTCGCCCGGCACGGGCGTCCCATTGCCTAGCCAGTCCACCGCCCACGCCGCGCCATCGGTCAGCATGCTTACGTAGGGCGTCCACAGCGCCTGGTAGCCCGCCTCACCCAGCCGCAGGCAGAAATCCACCTCGGCGGCGGGCCCCATATCGGCCTGCAAGCCGTTCAGTGCAGTGAATACCTCGCGCTCGACAAGCCATACACCGCCCGTCAAGGCGCTGAACGACTGTGCCGCGTGCGCCCTGCCCCACGGGCCGGGGTCGTCGTGCGACAGCCCGGCAAAGGCCGGCGCATAGCCGCCGTCCACGCCAAGAATCGCGCCGCCGCCCCGTATCTTGCCCTGCCCGTCCAGAAGACGCGGCGCCACCAGGCCAACACCTGGGCGGTGCAGTTCACCGACAAGGGTATCCAGCCAAGCCGGATCGAGCGGTGTGCAGTCGAAATGCATCAGAATCAGGTACTTGCCCGCAGCCTCGGCCGCCAGTAAGTTGTAGAGCGACGGCAGCCCCACGCGATCGAGGAAGCGGAACACCTTGAGCCGTGGGTCGCCCAAGGCGTCCAGCCCTTGCAGAAAGGCATTGGTCTCCGCATCGACCGAGCCATTGTCGACGATGAGAATCTCGAACGCCTC
>JAFAKZ010000315.1 GCA_019234745.1 Burkholderiales bacterium | reverse complement strand
GATACGCGCGATACGGCCACCAACGAGCGTCTCGATAACCTCGAAGACCCGTACCGCCTGTTCCGCTGCCACACCATCATGAACTGCGTGGATGTGTGCCCGAAGGAACTGAACCCGACGAAGGCAATTGGCAAGATCAAGGAACTGATGGTCAAGCGCATTGCCTGATCACGGCCCTGACCAGACTGTTTAGGAAGCCCAAGCAAATGCAGGCGATTTACTCGGAAGCCGACAAGAACCGACTCCGCTGGCGTTCCCGGCGGGGTTTGCTGGAACTCGATCTCGTGTTCGAGCGCTTCCTCGAACACGATTTTGACCAGATGTCCGCGGCAGACCTGGATATCTACCAGGACCTGCTGATGCTGCCCGATAACGACCTGCTGGATCTGGTGGATGGCAAGACCGACACCGACGAGCCGCGATTTATCCCCCTCGTGGCCCGGCTGCGCCATTGGCAGGTGCAGGACCAAGGGGCTGTTGATGATAGTTTACCGGTCGCGCCGGTCCGATTTTTGGGGCAGGACTAGGCACAACGAGCGCGGCCTAACGGGTTAGGTAAGTGAGTTGTAACGACGTCATGCCCCAAAAATCGGACCGGCCCTTCGGGTTTGTCCGGCTTGGGGCCTGCTGCCGCGTTGAAAGGCGCTTATGTAACCAGTTACACAGCGCTCCTTTCGCCTTGCATCAGGCCCTAATCCGGGCAAACGCGATCCGGTAAACTATCATCAACAGCCCCTAGAACAATAACGCCCAGATGGAAGAGTTGAGCGCGCCCGGTACATCGTGCCAGGCCGCAAGCGTGACGGACCCGGTGATGCGCTGAATGCGTTGCCGACACTACTGATTAGGAGTCTCAAAATGGCTGAAACTGCCAAGAAAGTCACCCTCACCTACAACGATGGTCAAGATTCCATCGAACTGCCGGTTCTGTCGGGCACGCTCGGTCCGGACGTTGTTGATATTCGCGCCTTCGGCAAGACGGGCATGTTCACGCATGACCCGGGCTTCCTGTCCACCTCCAGCTGCGAATCGAAGATCACCTTCATCGATGGTGACCTGGGCCAGCTCTACTACCGCGGCTACCCGATCGAGCAGTTGGCTGAACACGCAGACTACCTGGAAGTCTGTTACCTGCTGCTGAACGGCGAACTGCCGACGGCCGAGCAGAAGAAACAGTTCGATTACACGGTCATGCGCCATAACATGCTGCACGACCAGATCCACTCCTTCTTCAAGGGCTTCCGCCGCGACGCACACCCGATGGCCGTGATGGTCGGCGTGGTCGGCGCACTGTCCGCCTTCTATCACGACTCGCTGGACATCAACGACCCGCGTCACCGCGAAGTCGCAGCCTTCCGCCTGATCGCCAAGCTGCCGACGATTGCTGCGCAGGCCTATCGCTACAACCGCGGTCTGCCGCTGAGCTACCCGAAGGCCGGCCTGAGCTACGCGGAGAACTTCCTGCACATGATGTTCTCCACGCCGGTGAGCGATTACCAGGTGAACCCGGTGCTCGCGAAGGCACTGGACCGCATCTTCACCCTGCATGCCGATCACGAGCAGAATGCGTCGACGTCCACCGTACGCCTGTCGGGCTCCTCGGGTGCCAACCCGTTTGCCTGTATCGCGGCCGGTATCGCCTGCCTGTGGGGCCCGTCGCACGGCGGCGCCAACGAAGCCGTGCTGAAGATGCTGGGCGAAATCGGCGACGTGTCGAAGGTGCCGGAATTCATGCAGGGCGTGAAGGACAAGAAGTTCAAGCTGATGGGCTTCGGCCACCGCGTGTACAAGAACATGGACCCGCGCGCCGCCATCATGAAACAGACCTGCGACGAAGTGTTGAACGAACTGGGCCTGCACAACGACCCGAAGTTCAAGCTCGCCATGGCGCTGGAAAAGATCGCCCTGGAAGACCCGTACTTCATCGAGCGCAAGCTGTACCCGAACGTCGACTTCTACTCCGGCATCGTGCTGTCCGCCATTGGCATCCCCGTCTCCATGTTTACGCCGATCTTCGCCCTGGCTCGTACCGTGGGCTGGATCTCGCACTGGAACGAAATGATCGCCGACCCGGCCATGAAGATCGGCCGTCCGCGCCAGTTGTACACGGGCTCGGAGCGTCGCGATTACGTCGCAATCGAGAAGCGCCAGTAAGCAACGGTTGCCCCCACGTGGCCACGCCGCGCGGGGGTTTTACCTGATGTCCCGCCCGGCCTTGGCCGGGCAGTATTACCCAAGCGCAGCAGCGCACAAGAGTCCAACGCCATGGCCACCATGCAAAGCATCCGCAGTCACTCCTACCTGTTCGGCGGCAATGCCCCGTTCATCGAGGAGCTGTACGAGCTCTATCTGTCCGACCCGCAATCGGTTACCCGCGAATGGCGCGATTATTTCGATCGCCTGCAGCAGGCGCCGGGCGCCGTCGATCGCGACGTGCCGCGTGCACCGATCGAAGAGTCCTTCATCCAGCTCGCCAAGCAGCCGCGCGCCTCGGGCACGTCGTCGGCCGCCCAGGTCGCGATGATGAAGAAGCAAGTGGCCGTGCTGAAGCTGATCTCGGCCTACCGTGTGCTGGGCGTGCGCTACGCCACGCTCGACCCGCTCAAGCGCCTGGACCAACCGCTGTTGCCGGAACTTGACCCGGCCACACACGGCCTGTCGGACGCCGACATGGCCATGCAGTTCGACTGCGGCAGCCTCCTGGGTGGCCCGGAACACGATTCGCTGGCGAATATCATCGCCCGCCTCAAGCAGACCTATTGCGGCAACCTGGGTCTGGAATATATGCACATCACGAATTCGGAGCAGAAGCACTGGATTCAGAAGCGCTTTGAAGAAGTGCGTTCCACGCCCGTCTTCAACCGCGAACAGAAGCTCGGCATTCTCAAGCAGATCACGGCCGCCGAGACGCTGGAGCGCTACCTGCACACCAAGTACGTGGGCCAGAAGCGCTTCTCGCTGGAAGGCGGCGAAAGCCTGATCGCCTCGCTCGACCACCTGGTGCAAGCCGCTGGTACGGCTGGCGTGGCTGAAATGGTGGTGGGCATGGCCCACCGCGGTCGCCTGAATGTGCTGGTGAACACGCTGGGCAAGATGCCGCGTGACCTGTTCTCCGAGTTCGAAGGCAAGTACACGCTGGACCTGCCTTCGGGTGACGTGAAGTACCACATGGGCTTCAGCTCCGATATCCCGACCCCTGGCGGCCCGGTGCATATTTCGCTGGCCTTCAACCCGTCCCACCTGGAAATCGTCAACCCCGTGGTCGTGGGCTCGGCCCGTGCGCGCCAACAGCGCCGCGCAGACCGCACGGGCGACCAGGTGCTGCCGGTGCTCTTGCACGGCGACTCGGCCTTTATCGGCCTAGGCACCAACCAGGGTACGTTCAACCTGTCGCAGACGCGCGGCTACGGCGTGGGCGGTACCATCCACATCGTCATCAACAACCAGATCGGCTTTACCACTTCGGACACGCGCGACACGCGTTCCTCGTTGTACTGCACCGACATCGCCAAGATGATCGAAGCACCGATCATCCACGTGAACGGTGACGATCCGGAAGCCGTAGTGTTCGCGACGCAAGTGGCGTTGGACTTCCGCGTCAAGTTCCACCGCGACGTTGTGATCGACCTCGTCTGCTTCCGCAAGCTGGGTCACAACGAGGGCGACGACCCGATGTTGACCCAGCCGATGATGTACAAGCGCGTCGCCAAGCACCCCGGCACGCGCAAGCTGTACGCCGACAAGCTGGTCAACGAAGGCCATATGACGGCCAGCGACGCCGACAACCTGATCAAGGCGTACCGCGATGCGCTGGACAAGGGCGAACACGTTGAGCAGACCACGCTGACCGATTTCAAGCGTAGCTTCGCCATCGACTTCTCTGCCTACAAGGGCACGCACTGGGCGCACCCGACCGACACCACGCTGTCGGCCGCCGAGATCGGCCGCCTGGCCGAGAAGATCACCCGCGTGCCGGAAGGCTTCAAGCTGCACCCGACGGTCGAGAAGGTGCAAGCCGCCCGC
>JAFAKZ010000124.1 GCA_019234745.1 Burkholderiales bacterium | reverse complement strand
GACCTTCGGCTTCGAAGTCGCGGTCATCGTGCAGGACGGCCTGCGCCGCATGTATGCCGAGCAGCAGGACGTGTACTACTACCTGACGCTGATGAACGAGAACTACGAGCACCCCGCCATGCCGGAAGGCGCGGAAGCGGGCATCGTACGCGGCATGTACTCGCTCAAGAAGGGCGGCGCGGGCGACCTGCGCGTGCAACTGCTGGGCTCCGGCACCATCTTCCAGGAAGTCATCGAGGCGGCCAAGCTGCTCAAGAGCGACTGGGGCGTGGAAGCGGACCTGTGGAGCTGCCCGAGCTTTACGGAACTGGCCCGCGACGGTATCGCTGCCGAGCGCCACAACCTGCTGCACGCCGATGGCGAGCAGCAAGTGCCGTACGTGGCGCAATGTCTGGCCGATACGCAAGGCCCTGTCATCGCTGCGACCGACTATATGCGCGCCTTTGCCGAGCAGATCCGCGCCTACGTGCCGCGCCGCTATGTGGTGCTCGGTACGGACGGCTTCGGCCGCTCGGACACGCGCGAACAGCTGCGCAGCTTCTTCGAAGTGGATCGCCGCTACGTTGTCGTGGCATCGCTCAAGGCGCTGGCCGACGACGGCAAGCTGCCGCGCAGCAAGGTGGCAGAAGCCATCGCCAAGTACGGCATCGACGCATCCAAGCCGGCCCCCTGGACTGTTTAACCACGTGAAAGTGAAACGTGAACGGCGAGGCCCAGTCTCGCTTCGCCATTCACCGCGCTAGCGAAATCACGTTTCACGGAGGATAAAAATGAGCAATCAGATCGAATTGAAGGTTCCCGACATCGGCGACTACAAGGATGTCGACGTGATCGAGGTGTTCGTCAAGGTGGGTGACACGGTCAAGAAGGACGACTCGCTGATCACCCTGGAGACGGACAAGGCCACCATGGAAGTGCCGGCCTCGGCCAGCGGCGTGGTGCGTGAAGTACGCCTCAAGGTAGGCGATAAGGCTTCCGAGGGCACTATCGTTGCCGTGATCGAAGTGGTAGAAGCCAGTGCCGCCACTGCGCCTTCCGTGGCCTCTGCTCCAGCGGCGGCACCCGCTCCGGCACCTGCCGCTGCCCCCGCTGCCGCTCCTGCCGCAGCGGGTGGTTCAGCCGAGTTGAAGGTGCCCGATATCGGCGACTACAAGGAAGTCGATGTTATCGAGGTGTTCGTCAAAGTTGGCGACACGGTCAAGAAGGACGACTCGCTGATCACGCTGGAAACGGACAAGGCCACGATGGAAGTACCGGCCTCCGTGGGCGGCGTGGTGACGGAGCTGCGCGTCGCCGTGGGCGACAAGGTTTCCGAAGGCAAGGTCATTGCCATCGTCACGACCAGCGGCGGTAGCGTGGTCGCGGCGGCGCCCGCTCCAGTAGCGCCGGCCGCTGCACCGGCTCCTGCCGCCGCCCCCGCAGCAGCTGCGCCGAAGCCCGCTCCCGTTGCCGCCCCGGCCGCACCGGTCGACGCGACCTCGTTCAAGGCCGCCCACGCCAGCCCGTCCGTGCGCAAGTTTGCGCGCGAACTGGGCGTAGACTTGTCGCGCGTCAAGGGTTCAGGCCCGAAGTCGCGCATCGTGGCAAGCGATGTGCAGGCCTATGTGAAGAGCGTGATGAGCGGCCAGGCTGCTGCACCCGCCGCAGCCTCGCCAGGAGGCGGTGCTGGTCTGGACCTGCTGCCCTGGCCCAAGGTCGACTTCGCCAAGTTCGGCCCGATCGAAACCAAGCCGCTCAGCCGCATCAAGAAGATTTCCGGCGCCAATCTGGCGCGCAACTGGGTGATGATCCCGCACGTCACGCAGTTCGACGAAGCCGACATCACCGAGATGGAAGCGTTCCGCAAGCAGATGGGCGAAGAGCTGAAGAAGCAGGACCTGAAGCTCACGCCGCTCGCCTTCCTGGTGAAGGCCTGTGTGGCCGCGCTGAAGAAATTCCCCGAGTTCAACGCCTCGCTCGACGGCGACAACCTCGTGCTCAAGCAGTACTTCCATATCGGCTTCGCGGCCGATACGCCGAACGGCCTGGTCGTGCCGGTGATCCGCGACGCGGACAAGAAGTCGCTGATCGAGATCGCCAACGAGACGGGTGCACTGGCAGGCAAGGCCCGCGACGGCAAGCTGGCACCGGCCGATATGCAGGGCGGCTGCTTCTCCATCTCTAGCCTTGGCGGCGTGGGCGGTACGGCGTTTACGCCCATCGTCAACGCGCCGGAAGTCGCCATCCTGGGCGTGTCGAAGTCCTCGATCAAGCCCGTCTGGAACGGCAAGGAATTCGCGCCGCGCCTGATGCTGCCACTGTCCTTGAGCTACGACCACCGCGTGATCGATGGTGCCTCCGCTGCTCGCTTCACCACCTACCTGTCGCAGGTGCTGGGCGATATCCGCAGGCTGATGCTGTAAATGGCCACGGCCGGCCACCTGCGTCGCACGTTGGCTGGGCTGATCGCCTTGGCGATCGGCACGGCTGCGTGCGCAGGCGAGCTGGTCAATCTGCCGACTCGCCCCGGTGTAACGTTGAACTACTGGCTACAAGTGCCCACGGATGCCGAACCGGAAGTCGTGGCGCTCTTGTTCGTCGGCGGTGAGGGAGCTGTCCACTTGCCCAAGCATGTAAACGGCGCAAGTACGAGCTTCTCGGCCGGCGCGAATATGCTGATCCGCATCGAGGACCAGCTCGGCGCAACGCCCATTGCGACCGCCCTGCTCGACAGCCCGTCGGATCACGAGAGTGGCATGAGCGATGGCTTTCGCATGGGCTCGGACCACGCGACGGACGTGGCTGCCGTGCTGGACGACCTGCACAAGCGTTTTCCCCACGCACGCCGCGTGCTGATCGGCACCAGCCGCGGCACGATCTCCGTCGCCCGGCTGGCAACGCGGCTGGCCGACCGTATCGACGGCATCGTGCTGACGTCGCTGGTCATCCGTTCCACGCGTAACAGCAGCGGGCTGTCGGGTATCGATTGGGATGACATCAAGGTACCGACCCTGTTGGTTCAACACCACGACGACAACTGCATCGCCTGCCCCTATTACGCCGTCGAGCACCTGGCGAAGCAATTCCCGCTGGTGACGGTACATGGTGGCAAGCCGGCCGAATCGGACGAATGCGAGCCGCTATCGCACCACGGCTTTTACGGTAAGGAGGCGGAAGTCACCGCCGTCCTACGCCGATGGATGCTGCACCAGCCATTTACCCAAGACATTGAATAGAGGCCTCCCGACAGGGATAGGCAGACAAGGAAGACCATGAGCAGCACGATCGAATTGAAGGTTCCGGACATCGGCGACTACAAGGACGTCGACGTGATCGAGGTATTCGTCAAGGCTGGTGACACAGTCAACAAGGAAGACTCGCTGATCACGCTGGAAACAGACAAGGCCACCATGGAAGTGCCTGCGAGCGCGGGCGGCGTGATCAAGGAGATGCGCCTGAAGGTAGGCGATAAGGCTTCTGCCGGCACCATCGTGGCAATCGTCGAAGTGAGCGCAGGCGCCAGTGCGCCGGCCGCCGCACCTAGCCCGACCCCTGCTGCCGCCGCAGCACCCGCCGCCGCGGCTCCGCAGGCCGCCAGCCATGCCGGTGGCGCTGATGCCGAGTACGACATGCTGGTTCTGGGCGCAGGCCCTGGTGGCTATTCCGCCGCCTTCCGCGCGGCCGACCTTGGCCTCAAGACCGTCATCATCGAACGCTACGCGACGCTGGGCGGCGTTTGCCTGAACGTGGGCTGCATTCCCTCCAAGGCCTTGCTGCACAACGCCGCCGTGATCGACGAAGTGCGTCACCTGGCTGCCAACGGCATCAAGTACCCCGAGCCGGAAATCGACCTCGCGGCACTACGCACCTACAAGGAAAAGGTCATCGGCAAGCTCACGGGCGGCCTGGCCGGCATGGCCAAGGCGCGTAAGGTGGACGTAGTGCGCGGCGTAGGCCGCTTCCTCGACCCGCACCATCTGGAAGTGGAGACGACCAGCGGCGGTGGCCAGGACAAGACGGGCGAGAAGAAGATCATCAAGTTCAAGCAGGCCATCATTGCGGCCGGCTCGCGCGTGGTGAAGCTGCCCTTTATCCCGGAAGACCCACGCATCGTCGACTCGACGGGTGCCCTGGAATTGCGCGAGGTTCCGAAGAAGATGCTGATCATCGGCGGCGGCATCATTGGCCTGGAAATGGGCACGGTGTACTCCACGCTGGGTGCGCGGCTCGACGTGGTCGAGATGCTGGACGGCCTGATGCAGGGCGCTGACCGCGACCTGGTGAAGGTGTGGCAGAAGATGAACGCGCCACGCTTCGACCGCATCATGCTCAAGACCAAGACGACGGCCGTGGAAGCGAAGCCGGACGGCATCTGGGTGACATTCGAAGGCGAGCAGGCACCTAGCGAGCCACAGCGCTACGACATGGTGCTCGTGGCAGCAGGCCGTGCCCCGAACGGCAAGCTGATCAATGCGGAAGCGGCCGGCGTGGCCGTGACGGACCGAGGCTTCATCAACGTCGACAACCAGATGCGTACGAACGTGCCGCATATCTTCGCCATCGGTGACCTCGTCGGCCAGCCCATGCTGGCGCACAAGGCCGTGCACGAGGGCCATGTGGCGGCAGAAGTGGCGGCCGGCCACAAGGCCTACTTCGACGCGCGCGTGATCCCGGGCGTAGCCTATACCGACCCGGAAGTGGCCTGGGTAGGCGTGACGGAAGACGACGCCAAGAAGAGCGGCATCAAGATCGAAAAGGCCGTGTTCCCCTGGGCCGCCTCGGGCCGCGCTATCGCCAACGGCCGTGACGAAGGCTTCACCAAGCTGATCTTCGACGCGGAAACGCATCGCATCATCGGTGGCGGCATCGTCGGCACGCACGCGGGCGATATGCTGGGCGAGATTTGCCTGGCTATCGAGATGGGCGCGGACGCCGTGGATATCGGCAGGACCATTCACGCCCATCCGACGCTGGGTGAGTCCATCGGTCTCGCAGCCGAGGTATTCGAAGGCAGCTGTACCGACCTGCCACCGCAGAAGAAAAAGTAAGCAAAAAACACGCCTCTCGTCGGGACAGACGGCATACGCCTTCTGTCCCATTTTTGTTTGGCCTTGCAGCGTAGCGCGCTTGACCATGCATCGGCAGCAATGTGTGTAAGCATTTCTCTTACGCGATGCAGCTTGAACTCTTGGGCAAGCCGCTTATTCTTTTGTTATGGGGGAATGAACCAGACATGGACAACACGGCTGTCGTCGCTGATGAAGAGCGCCGCCTGCGGGCTTTGCACCAGAGCGGCTCGCTCGACGGCTTGGAAACGCGCGATTTCGAATTCATCGTGCGCGCCGCTGCACGCCTTTGCAATGTGCCACAGGCTTTCGTCGCCTTTATCGATCGCGACACGGTGTGGATCAAGGCTTCTGCGGACTACCTGCCCTTTATGGAGCTACCACGTGCCGGCACCTACGGCGACCTGGCCTTGGGCAGTACCAAACCTATCGTCATCAGCGACGTAACGAGCGACCCCCGCACGGCCAGCAACCCACTCACGCTGAGCCACCATGGCTTCCGCATGTATGCCGCGACGGCAATCCGCACGCCTGACGGCACACCAATCGGCGTGCTCAGCCTGCTCGACGCACACGCCCGGCAATTGAACGAAGACGAGGAAGAATGGCTGGATCAACTCGGCCGCCAAGCGTCGGCCCTGGTCGAGTGGCGCCGACAGCGCCGCGAACTGGAGAGCGCGCTGATCGACCATGAGCGTGCCACGCGGCTCGATACGCTCACAGGCCTACCCAACCGCCCTTGGCTACTGGCAAAAATCGAAGAGGAATGCCAACGCTCACAGCGCTTCGGCCACGCCTTGGCGCTGATCATGTTCGACATCGACCACCTTGGCGTAGTGAATTCGGAACTTGGCCGTGACAGCGGCGACGCCATACTGTCCCGCGTTGGCCGTATGCTGCGCAGTGCCCTGCGCACCACCGATACCGCCGGGCGCATATCTGGCGACCGCTTCTGTGTGGTGCTGCCGAATACCTCAGCCGACGGCGCAGCCACGTTGGCCGAAACGCTGCGCGGCCGCATCGAGCAGAAGGCCAAGCCACTTGAGCCGGCACTGGAAGTGACCGCCAGCTTCGGCATAGCAGCGACCGACCTTGGCTATATATGCACGGGCAGCAACCTCATGGCTGGCGCCGGCGCTGCGTTGGAGCGTGCGCGGCAGGAAGGCCAGAATCGCGTGGTGATTGCCGAACGGGCTGCCGGTTAGTGCTTGTCGGTCAATGGATGACCTGGCCATGGCGTACTCAGCATGATGACAGCCGGCCCAATTACAATGCTTACCTATTGATCATCCTGTTCGTAAGCAGCACACACCATGCAACCGGCAAATATCTTACATATCCGTAGCCTTGGAACCGGCTGGTGCGACAAGGACGAAGTCCTGCTGCATGCCGCATTTCAATTGTTGAAGGATTGCGTTGAGCAGGAACACTTGCTTGACGGGCATGAAGGCTGGGATTTTGACGATATGCGCCGCAATGCGAAAGCGGAGCTGGAGTCCCTCTACCACTGGTGGGAGGAGCGATCCAAGGAGTCGGCGGATTCGCAGGAATCGCTATTGTCACCGGCCGGGGCGGAAAGGCACGACGCCGATACCGAAATGCTTATTCGGCTCGTCAAGGTCCGCTGGGCCCTGTGGACTTAGACCTGAAGAAACCTCCGCTATCGATCGGCGACAGCGGAGGAATCTGAGTCGACATTACTCTCGTACCGCCACGCGAATAATCTTCATTGTATTCGTGCTGCCCATCTGGCCCACCGTATCGCCGACCGTCAGAACCAGTAGGTCGTCAGGTTGCACCAAGCCCTGCTCGAGCAGCCTCATCTCAGCCGCCACCAACAGTGATTTCTGGTCGCAGTCGTGCGCCAGCATCATGGGAAAGACATCGCGGTACAGGCTGAGGCGGCGATAGGTGGCAATCTCGGGAGTGAGCGCATAGATAGGCACGCCGCAGTTCACACGCGATATCCACTGCGCCGTGGCGCCCGTTTGTGTAAGTGCGACGACGGCCTTTACCTTCATATGGTTGGCCGTGAACAGCGCCGCCATGGCAATGGACTGATCGACGCGCGAGAACTCGCGTGCCAGCATGTCGCGATCCAGGCG
>JAFAKZ010000080.1 GCA_019234745.1 Burkholderiales bacterium | reverse complement strand
GCAAAATCGCATAAAGTAATAAAAAACACATCTTTTATGTTTTTTGGGAATTTAACTAGACTCCGTCTCGACGGCTGCACAAGGGGTGCGGCGCCACTACCAGACGGAGTACACGATGAAGCAATCCCGATTCCTACTCGCCGCACTTGCCCTGGCTGCCACAATCAGCGCCACCGTATCGGCCGACCAGGTCTCCGACATCAAGAAGAAGGGCGAACTCGTCGTCGGCGTGTTGGGCACGGACGAACCCAATAGCTTTGTCGACCCGAAGACGCGCCAGATTGTGGGCTATGACGTGGATCTCGCCAGTGCGGTCGCCAAGAAGCTGGGTGTGAAGCTCACCATCAAGCAGCTGGCCGTGGCGGCGCGTATTCCAGAACTTACCGAGGGCCGCGTCGACCTGCTGGCCGCCTCGCTGACGCATAACAAGGAGCGCGAGGCCAAGATCGACTTCTCGCTGACGACTTTCGTCACGGGCCAGAAGGTGCTGGTGCGCCAGGATAGCGGCATCGCGGCCGTGCCGCAGCTGGCTGGCAAGAAAGTGCTGACAGTGAAGGGCGGCACACAGGAGATCAATATCCGCAAGGCCGTGCCCTCGGTGGACGTCGTGACCTTTGAAACCACGGGTCAGGCCTTTATTGCCCTGCAGCAGGGCAAGGGTGTGGGCTACGTGAATGACGAGGTTTCCATCCTCGATGATTACGCCAAGCTCGGTCCGGCCAAGAAGGACTACGACATCCTGCCGCAAAACTTGAGCGTGGAACCGTTGGCGCTCGGTATCCGCAAGGGCGAGCCGGCCTTCAAGTCCGTGGTCGACGACACGCTGCGCCAGCTGGAAGCCTCGGGCGAGGCCGAGAAGCTGTTTTTCAAGTGGTACGGCCCGAGCTCCAAGGTCCAATTCCAGACGCGCAACTTCAAGTTCGATTCCGACAAGGTCGACAGCTGATCCTTTCTGACCTTGCTGCCCCTGCCAACCCACGGCAGGGGCTTCCCCTATGAATGCATTCGACCTCCACCTGATCCTGACCGGCACCTATCGCGACTGGCTGCTGCATGGCCTCGCCACATCGCTGGGCCTCACTGGTGCCACGCTCGTGCTGGCAGTGCCGCTCGCCCTGGTGATCGCGCTATTGCGCCTGTCACCCGTGCGTGCCCTGTCTTGGCTGGGCTTTGCCTATGTCGAAACGATACGCAATGTGCCCCTGTTGGCGCACATGCTGTTCTGGTATTTCGGCGCGCCGGAGTTGTTGCCGGACACCTTCAAGCACCGCCTTTACCAGACGAATATCGAAGCGATCAGCGCCATTGTCGCCCTTTCCCTTTATACGGCGGCCTATATGGCCGAGGACATGCGCAGCGGCATCCGCGCCATTCCGCACCAACAACTGGAGGCGGGTAGAGCGCTCGGCTTCGGCTACCTCGCGACCATGCGGCTGATCGTGCTGCCCCAAGCCCTGCGCGTGACCGTCCCGCCGCTGATTTCGCAGACGCTCAACTTGTGGAAGCACACCAGCATCGCCACCGTGATCGGTGTGGCGGAGCTGATGTACCAGACGGCGCGGGTGGAGACGACCAGCTTCCGCAGCACCGAGGCCTTTGCCTTCGCAACGGCTAGCTACCTTGCCGTTTCGCTCGCCCTGACGGCACTCGGCGCGCTGTATCGTCAGTACTATCCGGTGCGTACCCTATGATCGACCTGATTCACGACTACTGGGTGTACTTCCTGATCGGCCAGTACCCGGATGGCCCCCTAGGCGGCTTGAGCCTGACGCTGATACTGGCGAGCCTGGGGCTGCTGCTGGCGTTTCCACTCGGTTTGCTCATCGGCCTCGCGCGCGTCAGCACACACGCCGCGCTGCGTTGGACCACAACTGGCCTCATCACGCTCGTGCGTGGGACGCCGCTCCTGATGGTGGTGTTCTGGGTGTATTTCTTCCTGCCCGCCGTCACGGGCCACCAGACGGGGCAGTTCCCCACCATGCTGGCCGCGCTGGTGCTGTTCAACGGCGTGTATATCGCCGAGATCCTGCGTGCCGGCATCCAGGGGCTGCCCAAGGGGCAAATGGAAGCGGCGCGCTCGCTTGGCTTCGGCTACCTGGGTGCCATGCGTCATGTGGTGCTGCCGCAGGTGTTGCGCAATATGCTGCCCTCGCTGGTCAACCAGTTCGTCGCGACCATCAAAGACACCTCGCTGGGCTACATCATCGGCCTTACGGAGTCGTCCTTCATCGCCTCCCAGATCAACACCCAGGTGCTGACCAAGCCCACGCAGGTCTACTTCCTGCTCGGGCTCAGCTACTTCATCCTGTGCTTCGGCCTTTCGCGGCTCGCCTACTGGCTCGAGCGCAGGCTGTCTGCACGTGCTCCTGCAAAGGCCTACGCATGATCGAATTCCGTGGCGTCAACAAATGGTATGGCAGCTACCATGCCCTCGCCGATATCAACGAAACTGTGGTGAAAGGGGAGGTCGTCGTCGTGTGCGGGCCGTCCGGCTCGGGGAAGTCCACGCTGATCCGCACCATCAACCGGCTGGAACCGATCCAGTCGGGCAGCATCCTCGTCAACGGCCGTGATGCGCACGACCCGAACATCGACGTCGACCGCTTCCGCTCCGGTATCGGCTTCGTGTTCCAGCAGTTCAACCTGTTTCCGCACCTGAGTGTGTTGGACAACTGCACGCTGGCGCCCATCTGGCTGCGCGGGTTGAAGCGCCTGGAGGCACGCGACGAAGCCTTGGCCTTGCTGGAGCGCGTAGGTCTTGCGCATAAGGCCGACGCATTCCCCAGCGACCTGTCGGGCGGCCAGCAGCAGCGTGTGGCGATTGCCCGTGCGCTGGCCATGCGCCCGCCCATCATGCTGTTCGACGAACCAACCAGCGCGCTCGACCCGGAAATGGTGGGCGAGGTACTGCTGGTGATGCGCGACCTGGCACGCGACGGCATGACCATGGTGTGCGTGACGCACGAGATGGGCTTTGCCCGTGAAGTGGCCGACCGGGTGCTGTTCATGGATCACGGCCACATTCTGGAGCGGGCGACACCGGAAGATTTTTTTCTGCGGCCGGAACACCCGCGCGCGCAGGACTTTCTGGCGGATATCCGCACGCCGTTCGCCGTATAGCTGGACTGGGCTCAATCGATGCCGCCGCCTGAGAGGGTGGCGGCATTTTTTTTGTTATGGGGACGCGTTGGACGCGAATTGCTAATTCCATACAGGAATTAACAATGCGTTTATTATAATTTGTATATCTATAAAAATCAGCAAGAATGGATGGCAGAAATCATCGGAAAGCATGACCGGCACCACTTGCCTGATTCAACATTCGGAGGAAACGCATGACGCAGCCCTGGAAGTTCGAAACGCTACTGGTCCACGCAGGCTATTCGCCGGAACCCACTACCCGGTCGGTTGCGCCACCCATCTACCAGACGGCTGCCTACGCCTTTGACAGTGCCCAGCACGGCGCCGATTTGTTCGACCTCAAGGTGCAGGGCAATATCTACACACGCATCAACAATCCCACGCAGGACGTGCTGGAACAGCGCATCGCAGCGCTGGAAGGCGGCATTGCCGCGCTGGCCCTGGCATCCGGACAGGCAGCGGTTACCTATGCCATCCAGACCATCGCCGAGGCGGGCGACAATATTGTCAGCAGCACGGCGCTCTATGGTGGCACCTACAACCTGTTCGCACACACCTTGCCGCAGTTCGGCATCCAGACCCGCTTTGCCGATCATCGCGACCCGAGCAGCTATGAACGGCTGATCGATGACCGCACCAAGGCCATCTTCGTCGAATCACTAGGCAACCCGGCCGGCAATGTGACCGATATTGCCGCCATCGCCGAGGTTGCACATCGTCATGGTGTGCCCTTGATCGTCGACAATACCGTACCGTCGCCCTACCTGAGCCGGCCGATCGAACACGGTGCCGATATTGTCGTGCATTCGCTTACCAAGTACCTGGGCGGCCACGGCACGAGCATCGGCGGCGCCATTGTGGACTCCGGCAAGTTCCCGTGGGCCGAGCACAGGGAGCGCTTCAAGCGCCTCAACGAGCCCGACCCGAGCTACCACGGTGTCGTCTATACCGAGGCCCTGGGGCCGGCGGCCTATATCGGTCGTGCACGCGTCGTGCCGCTGCGCAATACCGGTGCGGCCATCTCCCCGTTCAATTCTTTCCTGATCCTGCAGGGCATCGAGACGCTGGCGCTACGGCTGGAGCGGATCAGCAGCAATGCGTTGGGCATTGCGCAGCATCTCAGCCAGCACCCGAAGGTGGAGTGGGTGAACTATGCTGGCCTCGAAACGCACCCCGATTACGCGCTCACCAAGAAATACCTGCGCGGCAAGGCGTCTGGCGTGCTTACCTTCGGCATCAAGGGTGGGCGCGAGGCGGGCGAGCGATTCCTCGACGGGCTCAATCTCTTTACGCGGTTGGTGAACATCGGCGACGTCCGCTCGCTGGCTACACACCCCGCCTCCACCACACACAGGCAGCTCTCGCCGGAAGAGCTGGCCAAGGCAGGCGTGTCGGCCGAGACGGTGAGGCTGTCGGTTGGCATCGAACATATCGATGACCTGCGGGCCGACCTCGACCAAGCCCTGGCAGCCGCCTGAAACGATTCCATTGTTGTCTCCATAGCGATTTGCGCCCGGTTCGTCCGGGCGTTTTTTTTGCCCTGTTACTGGGTAGGCGGAGGCAAAAATGGCACCGACGAGTCGGTGCCGAATTTGGAGTGGGACGTGAAACAGCATGGGCTACCCTTGCGGGAAAGCTGGGACTACAACTTGGCGAGCGACACCTCCGTCAATTTCACAAAAGCGATGACGGGCCAACCCGGGGCCAACTCCAGTTCCTTGACGGAACGGGTCGTGCTGGGGCGCTGGGCTATGCGCACCTGGGCTTCGCGGCACTACTGTTGCCCATCGCAATGATCACGCTGCTTGCCAGCATGTCCGACAAGCTATCGTAGCGAGAGGCCAGGTTCTAGCCCCGCGGTTATTCTTCGGAGTAACGCAGAATGCCTCCTTGAAGCCTCACCTCACCTTGAAGAATGCCACATCCTGCTTCAGCGACTCCGCCATTTGCATCAATGCGCGAGCACCATCAGCATTGCTGTGCACCATGGCATTCGTCTCTTCCGTCATCTGTGCCACGCGCTCCACATTGAGCGCAATGTCATTTGTGGCCTTGGCCTGTTCCCGCGTCGCCACAGCACTCGATTCCGCCCGTGTTTCCGACTCCTTGGCCTCGTTTGCGATAGAGCCCAGCATCTGCCCTACTTCCGTCACTTGGGCTAGACCTCTCTCTGTCTTGGGAACGGCTGCAAGGATGCCATCTACGGTGAGGCGCGTTTCGGTTTGAATAAGCTGGATCACGTCGGCAATCTCAGTCGTCGCCTTGCTGGTACGCTCAGCCAGCTTCCGAACTTCGTCCGCTACGACAGCGAAGCCCCTCCCCTGCTCACCGGCCCGGGCAGCCTCGATGGCCGCATTCAACGCTAGTAGATTGGTCTGATCTGCAATTTCGCGGATGACGCCGGCGATGCCACCGATCTCCTGCGAACGCTTGAGCAGTGTATCTACCTGGGTGGATGATTGCCGGATGGCGCCATCCACTCCCTCGATTTCGCTGATGGCCAGCCCAACAGCCTGTACGCCGCTATCGGTCAGCGTTGTCGTGCGCACCGCACTTTGAGCACTCTCCGTCGCCATCGATGAAATCTCGTTTACCGACACCGTCACCTCTTCCAGTGCCGCCGCCACAGCCGCCGTTGATTGCGCCTGCACGTCGCCGGCCTTGCTGATCTCCGAGGCTGTGTTCGACATCTCCGCCGCATTCTTCGACAGCCGAAATGCCGCCTCATTGATCTGCCCAATCAAGGTAGCGAGCCGTGCCTGCATGCTGGCCAGCGCCCCCAGTAGGCTGCCGGCATCTGCCTTGTCGGTACGAATGACCTCGGTAAGGTCGCCCTCGGCGATTCGACGCATGACTTGCCCCGCATAATTGGGTTCTCCTCCCAACTGCTGCAGGATAGTGCGGCTGATCATCCAGACCAGCGTCGAGATCAGCGCGAGCAGCACAAGCGTGATTCCCCCCAGGAGCATGGCATTCTGCCAAAAGGCATGATCTACGTCGTCAATGTAGATGCCCGTCCCAACCGACCACTGCCAGGGACCGAATTCTTTCACATACGACAGCTTCTCCAGCGGCTCCGTCGTGCCTGGCTTCGGATACCAGTAGTGGACGAAACCACCGCCCGCCTGACCCGCCTTGATGATCTCGCGAGACAGGTAAGTACCTTTGGCGTCCTGTAAGTCTTCCTGCTTCTTGCCTTCGTTCTCCGGCTTCGGCGGCTGCAGTATCTGCACGAAGTCCGCGCGGATTATGAACAGGTAATCGCCCTTGCCATAACGCATATGACGCAATGTTTCGATCGCCGCCTTCTGCGCGGCATCGTCAGTCAGGGCACCACTCTGGGCCATCGAATGGTAGTACTCGACCACCCCCAGGGCCGTCGACACCAAGTTTTCCGTCTTCGTCTGGCGGTCTTCCAGCATGGCGGACTTAAGATTGTTCAGTGCAATGCCACTGATAAAGATCAACCCCACAAGGGTGATACCGAGGATGATCTGCATTCGGGTCATGACGCGCAATGAACCCAAGCTCATGGTGCTCTCCTTGTTTGGCTGATCCATCAGTCTAGATGGGACGCAAGCAGAAATCCGACAAAGGGATCGCCGACCCGGCGAGCCGCGCGTCGCCGGTTGAACGGTTCGGCGATTTCACGTCGGACGGTGTGAGCGTCACGATTC
>JAFAKZ010000069.1 GCA_019234745.1 Burkholderiales bacterium | reverse complement strand
CTATAAGTTGTTGAAACTAAACATGGGGGTGCCAATTCTCGGCAAGTTTGAATAGCGCGCGTACCGCTTTCGGGAAAGGACAATCCCGATTGTGGGACGAGCCGGACAAGATTTGGCAGAGGTTTGCACACCAGTTCATGCGGCAATTACGGCTTCCAGACGCAGACAAGGCCTCTTGCTATAGATGGTGTGGATGATGGGAGTCGAATATCAAACCACGAAACCCAATCTGGATACTGGGTTGTACGCCCATGCTGCCTAACGCCTGTGTGGCGGTTAGGGTAGCACTTGCGCTGTGTAAAGATAGGTTCAGCCGTCTTCCAATGGCTGTTGCTGCTGGTCGCGATACTCGTCGCTGGCGACGCCGCACGCCAATTGTCTCTCTCTGGGCACGGACATCACCACGCGCCAACTCGCCTATCGCGGACTGTTCCGCCACGAACTCGCCCCCAGCATGGTCGACCATATCCGCCAGGCTACGCACGGCAGCTGTGCCCTGGGTGGCAGCCGCTTCGCAGAGCGGGTTGGCGAAATGTTTGGGTAGCGTGCCACGCCTGGCAAGGCCGGTCGGTCACGCAAGATGCTGACCCGCTGACGGCGATCTGTTTAGCTGTGTGCACGGCGGCGAGAGACATGGCTGTCCACGTCTGTGGTCGTGCTACACAATTCCCATACGTCTCCGGGATACGAACCCGGCTCCCGCAAGCAGAATTCCAAGGGCTTTGCTTCGGCGAGGCCCTCTTGCCTTGGTGCCGCGGCTGATGTGTGTATTGAGCCCGCACAGTCGGCACGATCGGGTAGCGGCGCACACCCGGAAATTGACCTTGTACAAATCTAATCCGGTCACCTATACACGGGTAACTGGATTATATATTCGAGGTCACCATGCGCAGTTTGCGGATGCTGCTTTTGGCGGTCACTGCCATGATCGGTGTAGCCCGTGCGGACAATATCGCAATGGGGGTCGAAACGACGGAGTACTACCCCTTCTACCATCTGGAGGGCGGCAACTATGCCGGCTTCGCCCGCGAGGTGCTCGACGCCTTTGCGGCCAAGTACCACCACACGCTCAGCTACAAGCCGCTGGATATCCCACCCCTGCTCACCGCCATGCTCAACGGCGAGGTGGACCTCAAATTCCCCGACGACGCACACTGGGCTGCCGACAAACGCGCCGGCAAGACCATCTACTACTCCAAGCCCCTGATCGACGTTTACGAGGGACTGATGGTGCAGTCTGCCAATGTCGGCAAGGGTCTCGACTCGATCAAGACCATCGGCACCGTGCGTGGCTTCTCGCCTTTCGTGTACCTCGACCAGGTCAAGTCGGGCAAGATCAAGGTCATCGAGGCACAGTCCTTCTCTGCCTTGGTCAAGATCGGTTCGATGAAGGAGGTTGATGGCATCTACATCAGCCCCACCATCGGCGACTACCAGCTCGAACATACCTTCCATAACCCGGGCCTGCTGAAGTTCGACAAGAGTCTGCCTAACGCGACGTCCCACTTCGGTGTGTCGTCGACCAAGCGGCAGGACCTGGTCAAGCAGTTCGACGAGTTCCTGGAGCAGGAAAAGCCGGCGATCGACGCCTTGCGCACCAAGTACCACATCAGCCACTGACTAGGAGGAGCGCATCATGCCAGCCATCAACCTGATCGGCCGGACGGCGCTGCTTGCCGGCCTCGCGGTTCTTCTGCAAACGGCAGCGTGCGCGGCAGACTGGAGCGACACCTATCTCGGCTACCGCTACGGCACGCATTTTGGGGAGCCGTTCGAGAGCAACAATATCTCGAAGAATATCTTCAACCTGAACCACGTCAGCGGCTACAAATACGGCACCAACTTCTTCAACGTCGACATCCTGATGGCAAATAGCAAGGACCCGGTCGCACCGGGCTCCAGCGATGGGTCGCAGGAGGTCTATATCGTCTACCGCCATACCCTGGATCTTGGCAAGGTGAGCGGGGCCAACCTCGCTGTGGGGCCGTTCCGCGGCTTTGGCCTGACGGCCGGCTTCGACGCCAATACCAAAGACGACTCCGGCTACAACTCGCGCAAGCGGATGCTGGTCATGGGCCCGACGGCCATGTTCGATGTGACGGGATTCCTGAACATGAGCGTGCTTGCCTTCTGGGAAAGCAATGCGCCATACAACAAGTTCAGCAATACGGCGACGCCGCGCTACCGCTACAAGACGCACCCTGCACTCGACGTCGACTGGGGCCTGCCCTTCAATGTTGGGGTGCCGCTGTCGTTCAACGGGTACATGGTCTGGATCGCGTCGAAGGGTCGGAACGAGTTCGGCGGGCCGACTGCACCCGAAACCCATTTCGACGGCGAAGTCATGTATACGGTCGATTCCGACAAGCACTTCAAAGTCGGACTAGAGTACGAGTACTGGCGCAACAAGTTCGGCAATCCTCACGACGGCCCGGCGGGCAGCGGCGCCTTTGCCAAGACGCCCATGGTGCGGGGCGAATACCACTTCTGAGCTGCGCCGCGCCGGCGCGACCGGCCACATCCGATAGGAGACGCGTGATGCGAAGCAATCTGCCACGGCTGGTCGCCACCGTTCTCCTTATCGCGATGGCCTTGTCGGCAAGCGCCGATCATCTCGTCGTCGGCGTGGAGGCGACGGACCAATTCCCCATCTATCGCGCTAGCGAGACGGAAAGCTACACCGGTTACGCCCGGGAGCTGCTGGACAGCTTCGCCGCCGCCTACGGCCATGTGCTCGAGTATCGGGCTATGCCCATTCCCAGGCTGTATGCGGA
>JAFAKZ010000287.1 GCA_019234745.1 Burkholderiales bacterium | reverse complement strand
GGGATAACCATGGAAGTTGAATAGGATGGGCTTATCGCGCGTGAACAGGTCATCGAACTCGATGTCGCCCAACCCGTGTGGGTGCTCGCTTGTTGGCTGCAGGCGGAAGAGGTCGACCACGTTGATAAACCGGATCTTCAAGTCGGGAAAATTAGCGCGCAGCAGGGCAGTTGCGGCCAGGGCCTCCTGTGTGGGTACGTCACCACAGCAGGCCATGACCAGGTCAGGCTCATCATCGCCGTCCGTACTGGCCCAATCCCATGTACCCAAACCGCGCTCGCAATGCAGCTCCGCTGCCCGGGCGTCCAGGTATTGCCAGTGCTTTTGCTTGTCCGACACGATCACGTTGATGAGGTTGGTACTGCGCAGGCAGTGATCGGCAACGGCCAATAGGCAGTTCGCGTCGGGTGGTAGGTAAATGCGCGTTACATCGGGCGATTTATTGACGACGACATCCAGGAAACCTGGGTCTTGGTGCGAAAAGCCATTGTGATCCTGGCGCCAGACGGTGGAGGTAATCAACAGGTTGAGCGAGCTGATAGGCGCGCGCCAGGGCACTCGGCCGGCAATATCGAGCCATTTCGCATGCTGGTTGAACATGCTGTCGATGACATGGACGAAGGCCTCGTAGGTCGACAACAGGCCGTGGCGCCCGGTCAGGAGGTAGCCCTCCAGCCAGCCTTCCAACGTGTGTTCGGACAGCATCTCCATGACGCGGCCCGTCGGTGAGAGGAAGGCGCCGTCGTCGTCTTCTGCCCGCTGCTCGGCCATCCAGGCCTTGCCGACCGCCTCGAAGGTGGGATGCAACTTGTTGGATGCGGTTTCATCTGGGCCGAACAGGCGGAAGTCGCGGGGATTCAATCGCAATACCTCGCGCAGCATCTTGGCCAGCGGTAGGGTATTTTCGACCTGGGTGGTGCCGGCTTGCTCAATCGCAACGGCATGGTCGCGCCAGTTCGACAGCTTCAGCGGGGTACGCAAGCGGCCGCCGTTCGCGTGCAGATTGGCGCTGAGCCGGCGTGGTTTGCTGGGTAGCCAATCGACGATTTCGGCACGCGGACGGCCATCCGGCTCGAACAGTTCCTCCGGATCGTAGCTGCGCAGCCACCGCTCCAATTGCTGCAGATGGGCGGGCTTCTCGCGCACCTCGGCAAGGGGGACCTGATGAGCTCTCCAGGTGCCCGCTACGCGGTGCCCGTCGACGACCGAGGGGCCCGTCCATCCCTTGGGGCTCCTGAGTATGATCATGGGCCAACGCGGACGCGCGCCATCGTCGCCATTGCGTGCGGCGAACTGAACAGCGCGGATGGTCGCGATGCACTGATCCATCGTGCTTGCCATCTGCTGATGCATGTAGTCGTGGTCCTCGCCCTCGACAACGTACGGCTCCCAGCCATAGCCCTTGAACAGGCTCAGCAATTCGTGCTCGGGGATTCGCGCGAGAATGGTGGGGTTGTTGATCTTGTAGCCATTGAGGTGCAAGACGGGCAGCACGGCGCCGTCACGCACCGGGTTCAGGAACTTGTTGCCGTGCCAGGCCGTGGCAAGCGGTCCTGTCTCGGCTTCCCCGTCGCCCACGACAACCGTCACTAGCAGTTCAGGGTTGTCGAATGCCGCGCCAAAGGCATGCGACAGGCTGTAGCCCAACTCGCCGCCCTCGTGCATCGAGCCCGGCATCTCGGGTGTGCAGTGGCTGCCGATGCCACCGGGAAAGGAGAATTCCTTGAAGAAGCGTTGTAGGCCCGCGAGACTCTGTCCCTTGTCGGGGTAGACATCGCCGTAGGTGCCCTCGAGCCACGTCGGTGCGAGTACGCCCGGCGCGCCGTGGCCGGGGCCGGCGAGAAAGATGGCATCGAGGTCGTCACGCGCCACAATGCGGCTGAGATGCGTCCAGATGAAGCTCAGGCCAGGGCTGCTGCCCCAGTGGCCCAGCAGGCGGCGCTTGATGTGTTCTGGGGCCAGCGGCACCTGCAGGAGTGGGTTGTCTTGCAGATAGATCATGCCGGCGGCCAAGTAGTTACAAGCGCGCCAGAATCCGTCCAACCGTGCTAACTCATCGGTCGAAAGTGTAGGGGCCTTACGTTGTGACATATCGCGTCCTTGCCTTATTGCCCGCTCAATGCGACATCAGCACCGGCACGGTCATGGAATGCAATATCGCGTGGCTTGCGCCACCCAACATCAGCTCGCGCAGGCGCGAATGGCCGTACAGGCCCATGACGAGCAGATTTACGTCTACATCAGCGGCAACAGACAGCAGCAGTTCGCCAACATTCAGGCCAACGCCGGGTTCGCGCTTGACCTCCACATTCACGCCATGGCGTGCAAGGAAGAGTGCGATGTCGGCGCCGGCTGATTCGCCATGTGCCATATCGCTGATTTCAGGCCAGGCAGTCATCACGGTCGTATGCTCAGCACGCCGTAGGAAAGGCAGCGCATCGGTCACCGCACGCGTCGCTTCGCGGCCGGCGTCCCAACCTATGAGAATTCGCTGGCCGATGTGGTCGAAATCGCCAGCGTAGGGCACGACGAGTACGGGACGGCCAGCGCCCAGTACGACGCCCTCTGCCAGGTCGACGGGAACGCCCGACTGAGGGTGCTGCGGGTCGAATTGACCCATGATGACCAAGTCGTGATAGCGGGCGTTGACGCATACGGAAGTAATCGCCGAGCCGATATGCTGGCGCCATTCCGTCAGGACGCCGTCGACTCTGGCGACCTCCGCATCGAAGATCTGATGCGCGGCAATGGCCGCTTCCTCAAGCTGCTTGGAGAGCATCAGCAAGGGGTCGGGCACATAGCCGCCGTCAAAGCCAACCACGCCAGCCGGAAGCGATGCAGCGTAGAGGCCGGTGAGGTGCGCTTCATAGGTTTTGGCAAGATGGACGGCTAGACGGACGTTTTGTGCCGCACGTGGGCCGTTGTCGACGACGACAAGGATGTTCTTGTAGCTCATCTCAGTACTCCTTGCAGGCAGGTAACCAGATGACTTGTTTTTATTCCTAAGCCGCGTGTCCTTCGTTGATTTGCGTCAAACAAGCTGAATGGGCGTGGTCAGTCCACTCAAGCACGGAAGATTTCGAACGGCTCGATTCGCAGTACGCGACGCACGCCGATATAGCTTGAGATGCCGGCGATCAGCATCACCATGCCGAAGGCGAGCGACAGGTTCCATGCCGTAACAATGGCTGCATAGTCGGGGATACGCAGGCGCACCAGCGCAATCACGGCCGAACACAGTCCCACGCCCAGGCCGTAGCCGGTCAGGCAGGTGAACGAGGCCTGGAATAGAATCATCCAGACCAGCTCGCGGCCCTTGGCGCCTATGGCCTTCAGCGCACCGAACTTTTCCAGGTTTTCCAGGATGAAGGTGTAGAAGGTTTGCCCGGAAATCGACAGGCCGACGATAAAGCTGATCACGGTCATCAGGAGGATGTTCGTACCCACACCCGTGCGGTACTTGTAGAAGTCGGCAATGCGTTGGTTGAACTCGCCCTGCGTCAAGGCGAGGTAGCCCAATTTGCCAACGGCCGCCTTGATCTGCCTGATGTCGCTCGGCGACTTCGGTTCGACCAAGATATAGGACGTGGTAAAGCGGCCGTTCGGCAGGTACTGCACGGCGCGGCTGTAGGTTGTATACAGCGTGGGCACGCCGAATAGTCCGTTCGAGGCGACCTTGGCTACGCCCTTGACGATGGCGCGGTGGTCGTTGATCTGGAACTCCGTGCCGATCTTCGGGCTTTCCAGCTTTGGGTATTCAGCGTCGTGCACCACGATGAAGCCGTTCTCCGCGTACACATCCTCCATGCGACCCGCTTCCAGCTCCGGCCGCCCGAATAAGCTGGTGTCGTCCAAACCCAGCACGGAAACGGCCTGATAGGTACCGTCGACCAGTTTGGCCAGTCCGCCGCCCGAGTACAGCGGCACCGCGTAGCGTACACCCGGCATGCTGCGTACCGCGTCAAGCAGATAGTCGGGCACGGGGATGGTATTCGCTACAGTATTCACGGCTGGGTCCATGACCCACATGCGAGCGCCGATGTTGACGACGGTGGCGGAAGAGCGGGCCAGGATGCCGGCGAACATGGAGGTCATCTGCGTCATCAGGAAGACGGCGAAGGTGACGCCGATCAACAGGGCCGAGAACTTGCCGCGGTCGTTGACGAGCAGCTTGTAGGCGATGCGGAGGATACCGAGATTTTTCACTGCGCAGCCTCCTGCGACTTGTCGTCCCAGCCACCGCCCAGGGCCGCGTAGAGCGCAACGGCGTCCTGTAGACGTTGTGCATCGGCGTCGATTGCCGCCAACCGGGCCCCATCGAGTGCAATACGAGTCGTCAAGTAGTCGTATTCAGACAGCGTGCCGGCTGCGTGCGTGGCTTCGGACAAGGCGAGGTTCTGCTCATTGGCGTGCAGGGCGTCTGTTCTTGCTGCCGCGGCTTCGGTGTTGTACTGGACATCGCTCAGCACGTCCGCGACCTGGTCGAACACAGCCAGGATCGTTTGGCGATAGTTGGCCAACGCAGCATCGCGGGCCGCGATGGCGCTGTCGCGCCGTGCCAGGTCGGCGCCACCTGCGAACAGGGGAAACTCGATGGACGGGCCCACCGACCAGTAGCGCCCGTTGGCGGCGCCAAGCTTGTTCGCCTTGCTCGACACCCAGCCACCCGTGGCGCCGAGCGTCACGCTGGGGAACAGGTTGGCGGCAGCGACACCGATATTGGCCGTGGCGCCGTGCAACGCCGCTTCTGCCGCCAGGATGTCGGGCCGTTGGCGCACCAGCGTCGATGGCAGGGTCAACGGCAAGTGCGTCGGAAGGTGCAGATCGGCCCAGCACGGCCATTCGCTGTTCGCTTCGGCCGGCGCCTGCCCGATCAAGGTAGCAAGCAGGTGGCGGCTGGCCGCCTCCTTGGCTTTCAGCAACGGTAGCGCCGCCCGCGTGATATCAAGCTGATTGCGCGTAGCCAGCGCAGCGGACTCGGCCAACACGCCGGCGTCTACCTGCGCAGTGACCAGGGCGAGCTGCTGTTGTTCGTCGGCGGCCATGCGCTCGGTAATGGTGATCTGTTCCTCATAGGCCGCGTGGGCGACGACCGTCCCCACCACATTGCCGGCCAATGCGAGCCGCGCCGTATCGCGCCGGTACCGTGCCTCGTCGACGCCCGCGCCCAGCACCTCTACCGTGCGCCGATTGGCCCCGAACAGGTCGACGTTATAGGCGACCGTCGCACCTAGCGTGTACAGGTTGAAGATGGAGCCCGTTCCACCCAGCCCGAGCTTCTGCGGCGTGCTCAACTGGCGCTGTGCGCCCGCGCCCAGTGCCACGCTAGGGTAGAAGATACCGGCGCCGGCACGGCGCTCCGCTTCACTTTCGCGCAGCGTCGCCTCGGTGACCGCAACACTCGGGTTGTGGTGTAGCGCCTCGTCTACCAGGTGGTCGACCGCATCGGATTGGAAGCTCCGCCACCAGTCTTGCGGCGCAGAGTCAACCAGTTCGACCTGTGCCGGTTCCGTATTTGGGTCGTAGTGTGTGGCAGTGGGCGGCTGAGGGCGGACGAAATCGGGGCCGGCAGCACATGCACCAAGCAGCGTTGTCAGCGCTAGCGAACAGCTTAGCGACCGTGTCGGATTGGGTGCGCTAGTGGACCACATGTCACACCTCACTTCTGACTGATGTAAACGTCGACCTGCTGCCCCGGATAGAGCTTGACCCCTGCCGGCGGACGGAAGCGGAAGACGACGGGTAGGACGCGCAGATCCACGCGCTCCTGGCGCGCATCCGACAGCTCGATCTTGGGCGAGACATAGGGCTGGATACGCACGAACTCGAGCGGCACCTTGGCGTCGCTACCGCGCACGGCCATCTGCGCCAGGATGTGCTCGGGCGCAGGTAGGCGCTGCACCAGGATTTCATCGATATAGCAGCGCACGGCGAGGCTGGACTGGGCACTGCTCATTACCACCAGGGGCGTCTGCCCCTGTGTGTTGGCGTTGTAAGTGCCTTGCACAGTGGCGAGGTTGCCCGCCGCTGCGTTGATCGACATCACCACGCCATCGGCCGGCGCGCGCAGCGTGTATTTGGCGAGCAAGGCGGCGCTAGCCTGTGCGGCCTGCTTCAAGGCCCGCGCCTGCGCTTCCTGGGCTCGGATGTCGTAGTGCCATGCACCGGCGCGCGTCAGGTTGAATTGGCGCAGTGCAACGTCCTCGCCAGCGGCTGCCACCTTGGCCGCATTTGTGGCGTTATCCAGCGTATCGCGACTCACAGCCTGGGGGTTGAGCGCAACGGCGCGGCGCAGCTTATCGAGCTGGTCGTCCGCCGTTTTGCGCGCCGCCTGGGCCTGGGTGAGCTGCGCCTGGCTCACGGCCAGTACCTCGGGTCGCGGTTGTGCTTTGAGTTCGGCCAGTGTCGCCGCTGCCGCGTCGGCCTGGGCTGCTTGTTGGGCAACCGTCGCATATTGCACGCTGTCGTCCAAGGCCAGAAGCGGTGTGTCCTTCTTGACGCTGTCGCCCTCATGGACGAATACCTTGGCGACTGTCCCTGTGATCTCCGGGTAAAGGTTGAGGTTGCTGCCACCACCCTGGTCGCTTTCGATCATGCCATTGGCGAAGATGCCGTTCGGGTAGGGATTGCTGTTCGGCGCGAAGACGGGGGGCTGAGCCGCGTGTACACGGCCGGAGAACCATGCCGATACGCCTGCAGCCGCCAAGCCGACAGCCGACACGACGAACAACCACTTGATGTTCATGATCCGTTCCCCTCATAGCCGGTGATGCGGCCATCCTCCATGTGCATGATGCGATCGGCGCAGTCGAAGATGCGGGCGTCGTGCGTGACGACGACGATGGTGCGATTGGCATTGAGCACCTTTTCGCGCACGAAGCTGATGATGCGTTTGCCGGTGTCGCCGTCGAGCGAGGCGGTTGGCTCGTCCAATACCAGGATGTCCGGCGCGCTGGCGATGGCGCGAGCGATGGCCACACGCTGCTGCTCGCCGCCTGAGAGCTTGACGGGCGGCAGGTCTGCCCGGTTTTGCAGGCCAACGACATCGAGGTGGCGCCGCGCCTCTGCAATGGCCCGGTCCCAGTCCCACTTCTTCAGAATCAGGGGGATGGCCACGTTCTCGACCGTGGTAAGCCGGGGGAACAGGTGAAAATCCTGGAAGACGAAGCCGATGGTATTGAGGCGGAAATCGGCCAGCGCATTGTTATCGAGCGACCAAAGATCGGTGCCGTCGACCATTACACGACCCTCATTCGGCCTGAGAATGCCCGAGATCATGCTGAGGAGCGTGGTCTTGCCGCTGCCCGATGGACCGACGATATAGAGCATCTCGCCCAGCTTCGCCTCGAAGCTGGCTCCCTTGACCGCCATCGTTCGCGCATCGCCTTCGCCAAACCATTTGACGAGGTTTTC
>JAFAKZ010000104.1 GCA_019234745.1 Burkholderiales bacterium | reverse complement strand
ACGGCAGCTCTGGCAGCGTCGGCCTGCGCGGCAGCGTTCCCGTGATCCGCGCGCGCAAGGTGAACTTCCATGTCGTCGCGAGCTGGGACCATCGCAGCTTCGACAATCTGGCGAACGGTGTGCACGTCACGCGCTACGCCGTGGATGACCTGACGATCGCCTTCAACGGCAACGTGTTCGACGACCTGGGCGGCGGTGGTGCCAACGCCTTCGGCCTGGCGCTGATTTCTTCGCGAGTCGATCTGGCCGGCAGTCCCAGCGCCGCCGCCGATGCCGCAGGGCCGAACGTGGGCGGCACGTCGGCCAAAGTCCGCGTCAACCTGAGTCGCCAGCAGGCCGTCGTCGACAAGTTCACGCTGTTCGCGTCGCTGTCTGCGCAGTTCAGCGACCGGAACCAGGACTCCTCCGAGAAGTTCTATCTCGGCGGCCCCTACGGCGTGCGCGCGCACCTTGCAGATTGCGCCGCCGCTTGCACCGCCTGCGCCGCTGCCACCCGACAGCGATGCAGGTGGCTCCGCCGCCAGTGGCTCGGGCGGGGCGGACCCGGGTGGAAGCGGAACTGGCACCGGTGGCGGCGGCACGATCGACGATGGCTCGTCGTCAGCTGGCAGCGGCGATCAGGGCCAAGGCAACAGTGGCTCGAGTGGCTCCGAGGGTGCGGGCGTTGGCGGCAATGGTGGCGATGGCAGCGCTGACAGCAGCGGCTCGGGCGGTGGTGGTAACGGCACGGCAAGCGGCGGCACGAACGGCGGGACGGCGGCAGCCGGGGACGGCGCTGATATGGGCGGCAACGGCGGTACCGACACCAGCGGCTCGGCTGGCGGCGGCACCGGCACTGCAGACGGCGGCGCGACCGGTGGGACAGCGGCGACCGGTGACGGCGCAGATGGTGCTGGTATGGGCGGCAATGGGGGCATCGACACCAGCGGCTCGGGCGGTGGCGGCAACGGCGCTACTGGCAGCGGCACGAACGGCGGAACAGCGGCGGCCGGCGACGGTGCCGATGGCGCCGGCATGGGCGGCAATGGTGGTGCCGACACCAGCGGCTCGGGCGGTGGCGGCAACGGCGCTGCAGGCGGTGGCACGAACGGCGGAACAGCGGCGGCAGGCGATGGTGCCGATGGTGCCGGCATGGGCGGCAATGGCGGCACCGACACCAGCGGCTCGGGCGGTGGCGGCAACGGCGCTGCTGGCAGCGGTACGAACGCTGGCGCAGCGGCGGCCGGCGACGGTGCAGGTGGGACTACCATTGGCGGCAATGGAGGCACCGATGGCAGCGCCTCGGGCGGTGGCGGCAACGGCGCTACTGGCAGCGGCACGAACGGCGGAACAGCGGCGGCCGGCGACGGTGGCGGCAATGGTGGTGCCGACACCAGCGGCTCGGGCGGTGGTGGCAACGGCGCTGCAGGCGGTGGCACGAACGGCGGAACAGCGGCGGCCGGCGATGGTGCCGATGGTGCCGGCATGGGCGGCAATGGCGGCACCGACACCAGCGGCTCGGGCGGTGGCGGCAACGGCACAGCAAGCGGCGGCACGAACGGCGGCGGCACGAACGGTGGGACGGCAGCGGCTGGCGGCGGCGCCGATGGCGCCGGCATGGGCGGCAATGGTGGTGCCGACACCAGCGGCTCGGGCGGTGGCGACAACGGCGCTGCTGGCAGCGGTACGAACGCTGGGGCAGCGGCGGCCGGCGACGGTGCCGGTGGGACTACCAATGGCGGCAATGGAGGCACCGATGGCAGCGCCTCGGGCGGTGGCGGCAACGGCGCTGCTGGCAGCGGCACGAACGGCGGAACAGCGGCGGCCGGCGATGGCGCAGATGGTGCCGGCATGGGCGGTAATGGCGGCACCGATGGCAGCGCCTCGGGCGGTGGCGGCAACGGCGCTACTGGCGGTGGCACGAACGGCGGAACAGCGGCGGCAGGCGATGGCGCCGATGGTGCCGGCATGGGCGGCAATGGCGGCACCGACACCAGCGGCTCGGGCGGTGGCGGCAACGGCACAGCAAGCGGCGGCACGAACGGCGGGACGGCAGCG
>JAFAKZ010000009.1 GCA_019234745.1 Burkholderiales bacterium | reverse complement strand
TGCGTACCTTGGTGCTCGACGACGATGCCTTCGGCGACGTCTCCGCCATCGCGCGCCGCCCGGACGCCAATCCGCTCGTCCCGGGCCTGGGTGCGCGCCACCTGGCCTACATCATCTATACCTCGGGTTCCACCGGCCAGCCCAAGGGGGTGATGGTGGAGCACCGCAATGTGCTGCGCCTGACCATCAACAATCCCTTCGCGCGCGTGTCGGCGGAGGATTGCGTGGCGCATTGCGCGAACATCGCGTTCGATGCGTCGACCTGGGAGGTGTGGGCGCCCTTGCTCAACGGTGGGCGCGTGCTGATGATCCCGCATGCGACCGTGCTGCAGCCGGAGCGTTTCCGCCAGGCGTTGGACGAGGGCCAGGTGACGGCGATGTTCCTGACCACGGCTTTGTTCAACCAGTATGCGGACATGCTGCTGCCTATCCTGGCGCGCTTCCGTTTCGTGCTGTTCGGCGGGGAGCAGGCGGACATCGGGCCGGTGGCGCTGGTGAAGCGCTTTGCGGCGCCTCGTCATTTCCTGCACGTATACGGGCCGACGGAGACGACGACCTTTGCGTCGTCCTATGAGATTACGGCCATCGCAGAAGGGGCAACCCTGTTGCCCATTGGGCGGCCGATCGGCAATACGTCGATCTATATCCTGGATCGCCATGGCCAGCCGGTGCCGGTGGGGGTGCCGGGCGAGATCCATATCGGCGGTGCCGGGGTGGCGCGCGGTTATCTGAACCAGCCGGAACTCACGGCGCAGCGGTTCCTGCCCGATCCCTTCAGCACGGAACCCGATGCGCGCATGTACCGGACCGGTGACTTGGCGCGCTGGTCGGCCGAGGGCGACATCGAGTTCATGGGGCGCAACGACTTCCAGGTGAAGATCCGCGGCTTCCGCATCGAGCTGGGTGAAATCGAGACGCGCCTGGGTAGCTATGCCGGCTTGCGCGATGTGGCGGTGCTGATGCGCGAGGACCAGCCGGGCGATAAGCGCCTGGTGGCCTATTACACGCTGGAGGACGGGGCTGCCGTGGAGGCCGACGCGCTGCGCCGACATCTCTTGCAGCAGTTGCCGGACTATATGGTGCCGGCCGCTTATATGCACCTCGATGCTCTGCCCCTCACCAGCAATGGCAAGCTCGATCGTCGAGCACTGCCTGTGCCGGATGGCACCGCGCTCGCCCGCCATGGCTACGAACCCCCATGTGGCGATCTTGAGGAGACCGTCGCCAAGACGTGGCAGGATCTGCTGGGCGTGGAGCGCGTCGGGCGCCACGACCACTTCTTCGAGCTGGGTGGCCACTCGCTGCTTGCCGTGCAGCTTGTTTCGCGCCTGCGCGACGTGCTCGGCGTGGAGCTTGCCCTGCGTGATCTATTGTCCGACCCCACACTGGCGGAATTCGCAGCGCTCGTCGGCCAGTCGGTGCAAACGACACTGGCGACCATCGACACGGCAGACCGAAGCCAGCCCTTGCCCTTGTCTTTCGCGCAACAACGCCTGTGGTTCATCTCCCGGCTCGACCCGGCCGGAGCGACCGCCTACCACATGCCGGCGGCACTGCGCCTACATGGAGAACTCGACGTATCGGCACTTCGCGCCGCCCTGGATCGCATCGTCGCGCGGCACGAAAACCTGCGCACGACGTTTCCCCTGGTGGATGGCACACCGCACCAGGCGATCGCAGCCGAGGATATCGGCTTCGCCCTGAGTGAACGCGATCTCTCCCATCTGCACGGGACGGAACAGCAACAGCTACTGCAGGCCATCAGTGCGGATGAGGCCAATGCAGCTTTCGACCTGGCTACCGGCCCGCTGATCCGCGGACAGCTGATCTATCTGGGCGGCGATGAGCACCTGTTATTGATCACCAAGCACCATATCGTCTCGGACGGCTGGTCGATCGGCGTGCTGGTTCAGGAAATCTCGACGCTCTACAGCGCCTTCAGCCGGGGCCGGCCCGATCCGCTGCCGCCATTGGCCGTCCAGTATGCCGACTATGCCGTATGGCAACGGCACTGGTTGCAAGGTGAGGTGCTAGCGACGCAGACGGACTTCTGGAAGTCCTTCCTGGGCGGCGCACCCGAGCTGCTCGAATTGCCAACCGACCGGCCACGGCCAGCCGTGCAGAGTTATGCCGGCGACACCGTCTCGTTCACGCTGTCGCCCGCGCTGACGTCCGGCTTGCGCGCGCTGGGTCAGCGCCATGGCGCCACGCTCTTCATGACCTTGCTCGCCGGCTGGACGCTGCTGCTGTCGCGCCTTACCGGCCAGCAGGATCTCGTGATCGGCACACCCGTCGCCAACCGTCAGCGCAGCGAGATTGAGTCGCTCATCGGCTTCTTCGTGAATACGCTCGCGCTGCGCGTCCGGCTCGCCGACGACACCTCGGTGGCCGACCTCCTTGCCCAGGTGAAGGCAAACACCTTGCAGGCCTTCGAGTACCAGGATCTGCCGTTCGAGCAGGTTGTGGAGGCCCTGCAACCGGTCCGCAGCATGAGCTACAGCCCGCTGTTCCAAGTCATGATGAGCCTGGAGCAAAGCCCGGACTCGCGCGAGCTGCAACTGCCCGGCTTGACGATCAAGCCGCAGGCACCGGAACTGAAGTCCGCGCAATTCGACATCAGCCTGGTATTCGTCGACCAAGGCGAATCGATGTCCGGCAGGCTGCAGTACGCGACGGACCTGTTCGACAAATCGACCATGGTCCGCATCGCCGACTGCCTGCGCGTCGCCTTGACCGACATGGCCGACGACGACAGCCTGCGCACAAGCCAAGTCGCCTTGCTGGACGAGCGCTCCCAGGACCAGGTACTGCATGGCTTCAACGACACGCGCCTCGCCTACCCGAAAAATGCGCTGATCCACGAGCTGTTCGAGCGGCAAGTCGACGCAACGCCGGACGCCATCGCCCTGGTCGCCGCAGAGCAGCGCCTGAGCTACCGCGAACTGAACACGCGCGCCAATCGCCTCGCCCATCGTTTGCTGGCGCTTGGCATCGAGCCGGACGCGCGCGTTGCGATCTCCATGGAACGTGGTACAGACATGGTCGTGAGCCTGCTCGCGGTCCTGAAGGCCGGCGGCGCCTACGTCCCGCTCGATCCGGCCTACCCGGCCGAGCGGCTGGCGCATATGCTGAACGACAGTGCGCCGGCGGCCCTTTTGACCCAGGCAAGGCTGGCAGGCCAGCTGGCCGCTGCGGCGACACCCGTCGTGGTCGTCGATGCCGCCGACGAAATTGCCTCGCTGGCCCACTACCCGGACAGCAATCCGAACGCTGCCGCTATCGGACTGAACTCGCGGCACCTTGCTTACGTCATCTACACCTCGGGTTCCACTGGCCTGCCCAAGGGCGTCATGCTCTCGCACACGAACGCGGTGAACTTCATCACCTGGGCACATGCGAACTTCACGCCAGCGCAGCTCACGCAGACGCTTTTCTCAACATCGATCAATTTCGACCTGGCAGTCTTCGAGCTGTATGCACCGCTATGCTGCGGCGCCACCGTCCATCTCGTCGCCGATATCCTGGGTGCGGCAAGCAGTAGCGAGCCGCTTACCCTGATCAACACGGTGCCATCCGCCGTGAAGGCACTGCTCGACGGCGGCAAGCTGCCTGCCACGCTGAACACGATCAACGTGGCAGGCGAGCCCCTGCGCCGTTCGCTCGTCGACCGCGTGTTCTCGACGACCGACGTGCAGATCGTCAACAACCTGTATGGGCCGACGGAAACCACGACCTATTCCACCTGGGTGCATATGCCCAAGGAGCAGGGCTTCCTTCCGCATATCGGCCAGCCCGTCGCCAACACGCAGGTTTACATCCTCGATTGCCACGGTCGCCCCGTGCCGGTCGGCGTAGTCGGCGAAATCTACATCGGTGGCGCAGGCGTGGCGCGCGGCTATCTGAATCGTCCGGACCTGACGGCGGAGCGCTTCCTCAAGGACCCGTTCAGCACGGCGCACGATGCCCGCATGTACCGCACGGGTGACCTGGGGCGTTGGCTTGCCGACGGCAATATCGAGTACCGAGGCCGCAATGACTTCCAGGTGAAGATACGCGGCTTCCGCATCGAGTTGGGCGAAATTGAAACCCAGCTGCTGCAGTGTCCGGGCGTGCACGAAGCCGTCGTGATGGCGCGCGAAGACGAGCCCGGCGAGCGCCGTCTGGTGGCTTACCTGACCCTGCACGAGGGCGCACACGTCTCGGCGGGCGAGTTGCGCAGCCAGCTCGAACGGCATCTGGCCGAATACATGATCCCAAGCGCCTTCGTCATGCTGCCAGCCCTGCCGCTCACGCCAAACGGCAAGCTGGATCGCTTCGCCCTGCCGGCGCCGGACGGCAGTGCCTTGGCGAGCCGCGACTACGCCCCGCCCGAGGGCGCGATCGAGGAGCAGATCGCCCAGGCGTGGCAAACCCTGCTCGGTGCCGAGCGCGTAGGGCGCCACGACCACTTCTTCGAGTTGGGCGGCCATTCCTTGCTGGCCGTGCGCTTCCTTGCAGACTCACAGGCGATGTTCCGTATCGAGCTCTCGCTGCGCGACCTGTTCGAAAGGCCGGTCCTCGCGCAGCTTGCGGAACACGTCGCGGCACGGCAATTCGACGAATTGATGGGTATCGATATGGCCGCGATGCAGGACGAGCTCGCCGGCCTGACCGAGAGCGAACTATTGGCAATCCTTGCAGCGGAGACATCGTCCGATGAATAAGTCAGATCAGAGCCTGGAGCAGTTGCGTCAAGCCATCCTGCAGCAGCGCCTGCAAAAACGGATCAAGGCGCTGGACGAAGACGCCGGCACCAAGCGGATCGACGCGGCGGACCGTAGCCAGCCCCTCCCGCTCTCCTTCGCGCAACAGCGCCTCTGGTTCATTGACCAACTCGATCACGCCGGCGGTGCGGCCTACCACATGCCCGCCGCTTTCCGCCTGCACGGACGGCTTGATCGCACTGCACTGCGTGCGGCACTGGACCGGATCGTGGCACGCCACGAGATTCTGCGCACCACCTTCACCAGCACCGATGGCACGCCATACCAGCACATCGCAGAAGAAGGGGCCGGATTCACCCTGCTCGAACACGACCTGAGCCATCTGCATGGCGCGGAACAGGCCGTCATGGTCGACGCCATCAGTCTCGACGAAGCCGCACAGCCCTTCGACCTTTCCGTCGGCCCGCTGATCCGCGGCCAGCTCCTCCGCCTGCGCGACGACGAGCACATCCTGTTGGTCACGCAGCATCACATCGTTTCCGACGGCTGGTCTATCGGGCTGATCGTCCAGGAATTCTCGGCGCTCTACAACGCCTTCTGCCAACAACAGCCTGACCCACTGCCCAAGCTGGCCGTGCAGTACGCCGACTACGCCGTCTGGCAGCGCAACTGGCTGCAAGGCGACACGCTGGAAAATCAGGTGTCGTTCTGGAAGTCCTTCCTGGCCGGTGCGCCCGAGCTGCTTGCACTCCCTACCGACAGGGCAAGGCCGCCTGTGCAAAGCTATGCAGGTGCTGCCTTCGCATTCAGCTTGTCCACGGAACTGAGCGCGCAATTGAAAGCGCTGAGCCAGCGCCATGGCGTCACGCTGTTCATGACCCTGATGGCGGGCTGGGCCCTGCTCCTGTCCCGTATGTCCGGGCAAGAGGACCTTGTCGTCGGCACACCGGTCGCCAACCGGCAGCGCGGCGAAGTGGGCCAGTTGCTTGGCTTCTTCGCCAACACGCTCGCGCTACGCGTAAACCTCGAGGCCAACCCAACCGTCGCAGAATTGCTGGCGCAGGTACGTACCCACACGCTGCAAGCATCCGAGCACCAGGACCTGCCCTTCGAGCAGGTGGTCGAAGCGCTACAGCCTGTCCGCACCATGAGCTACAGCCCGCTCTTCCAGGTGGTGATGAGCCTGGAGCAAAGCCCACGCAGCCACGAGCTCGACCTGGCCGGCCTGAACATCAGCCCCATCCAGCAGAGGCACGACTTCGCCCAGTTCGATATCAACCTGAGCCTGGTCGAAACGGAACAGGCAATCGGCGGCACGCTGCGCTACGCCACTGACCTCTTCGATGAAGCCAGCATCGCGCGCATGGCCCGCTATTTCGAGACCGTGCTTGCCGGCATGGCTGCCGATGCAGCGCAGCGCGTGGCACATCTGCCGCTCGCCGACGCCCCGGCGCGCGCCCAAGTGCTGACCGGCTTCAACGACACGCAGCGCTCCTATCCCAGCGACGGGCTGATCCACCAGCTATTCGAACAGCAGGCGGCACAGAATCCAGAGGCACTCGCCGCCGTGTGCGGGCCGCACCGACTGAGCTACGAAGCGCTGAACCAGCGCGCTAATCGCATCGCCCATCGCCTGATCGCGCGCGGCGTAAAGCCGGATGACCGTGTGGCCATCTGTGCGGACCGCGGCATCGATCTGGTCGCCGGCCTGCTCGGCATCCTCAAAGCGGGCGGCGCCTATGTCCCGCTCGACCCCAGCTATCCGGCCGAACGCATCGACTACATGCTGGCCGACAGCGCCCCCGTTGCGATCCTGACGCAGTCACACCTGCGCTCCGTGTTCGATCACGCTGGCGACGCATCCATCCTGATGCTGGACGACGCAACGCTTGGCCAGGAAGCGAGCAGCAATCCCGATCGCAGTATCGTCGGGCAAACCTCGCGCCACCTCGCGTATATCATCTATACGTCCGGCTCCACCGGCCAACCCAAGGGGGTCATGGTCGAGCACCGCAACGTCTTGCGGTTGGTCATCAACAACCCATTCGCCGAGGTCACGGCATCGGACTGCGTGGCCCAGTGCGCCAACGTGGCGTTCGACGCCTCCACCTGGGAAATCTGGGCCGCGCTGCTCAACGGTGCTCGCCTGCAGGTAATCCCGCAGGACACCGTGCTCGACCCTGCGCAACTGCGCCACGCCTTGGCCGACGGCGGCGTCACGGCACTTTGGCTGACCGTGGGCCTGTTCAACGAATACGTGGAAGCACTTGGCGCATCGCTCGCGCAGTTGCGCTACCTGCTGATCGGCGGCGACGCGCTCGACCCACGCGTCATCGCACGCTTCTTCGCCAGCGGCCACGCCCCGACGCACCTCATCAACGGCTACGGCCCAACCGAGACAACGACATTTGCGGCCACGCACGATATCCGACCGCCCGTGGTAGAAGGCCGCTCGATTCCGATCGGCCGCCCCATCGCCAATACGCAGATCTACCTGCTCGACGTGGCGGGCCAGCCGGTACCCATTGGCGTACCGGGCGAAATTCACATCGCTGGCGATGGTGTGTCGCGCGGCTACCTGAACCGGCCCGAGCTGACCGCCGAACGCTTTGTTCGCGACCCATTCAGCCCGCACGCCAATGCGCGTATGTACAAGACCGGCGACCTGGGCCGCTGGACGGCAGAGGGAACAATCGAGTTCCTGGGGCGCAACGATTTCCAGGTGAAGATCCGCGGCTTCCGCATCGAGCTCGGTGAAATCGAAGCGAAGCTGGCCAGTCATGCAGGTCTGCGCGACGTGGTCGTCATTGCGCGCGAGGACAATCCAGGTGAAAAGCGGCTGGTTGCCTACTACACGCACGACGCCGAGACAGACGCCGACACCATCAGCGCGGCTTCGTTGCGTGCCCACCTGGCGACCCACCTGCCCGAATACATGCTGCCGTCTGCCTATGTGCGCCTCGACGCACTGCCGCTGACCAGCAACGGCAAATTGGATAGGCGCGCACTGCCGCAACCGGACGGTGCCTCGTCAGCAAGCCGCGAGTACGAAGCACCGCGCGGCCCGGTAGAAGAGGCAGTGGCGCAGGTCTGGCGCGACCTTCTGAAGGTAGACCGGATCGGCCGCGGCGACCACTTCTTCCAACTGGGCGGCCACTCCCTCATGGCCGTCCAGCTCACCTCGCGCCTGCGCGACGCGATCGGCATCGAACTCGCCCTGCGCGACCTGTTCGCCC
>JAFAKZ010000493.1 GCA_019234745.1 Burkholderiales bacterium | reverse complement strand
TTGTGGCGCAGGATGGCGTAGGCCGTCGTCGTATGGAAGAACAGGTTGGGCAGCGCGAAGGTCAGCAGGAATTCCTGGCCTGCGAACGTGACCTCGTTGCCGCGTATCTTCATGGTCACGACGCGTGTTTCGCTGCCGTCGATCTGGGCGGGCGACACGGACTGGATGAAGTCCAGCGTCTTGCGGATGCGGGCCTGCAACTGCTCGAAAGTCGTTTCCGTATCCTCGTACGAGGGAATATCGATGCCGGCGAGGCGTGCGGCGCAGCCCTTGGCATTGTCCGTGACGATCTGGACCTGGCGCACCAAGGGGAACATATCGGGCGCCAGGCGGCTGTTGAGCAGCACAGAGGGGTCGAACTTCTTCGCTTCGGCGTACGCGACGCCCTTCTGCAGCAGCACCGAGAGGTTGTTCAGGAAACGCACATAGACGGGGATGGAGGCTTGGTACATGGACAGCGACATGGCTTACTCCTCGATGGGTTCAGTGACAAGCTGTTGAAAGAACTACGCGAGCGAAGCGAGGCTCACGCACGGAGGTGGGGGCGGGGTGAGTGGATTCCAATATAGGAAAGGCCGCTCAATCCTTCCCTGCTCATGAGTGCCTGGGGACAATCAGTCGAGGGCCCGTTCACCCATGACGTGCACCTGTTCGCGCAGTTCCGCGACGTGGTCGGCCCAGTACTGCGGCGTGCCGAACCAGGTAAACGCAGCGGGGAAGGCCGGATCGTCCCAGCGCCGGGCCAGCCAGGCGCTGTAGTGGATCAGGCGCAGCGTGCGCAGGGCTTCGATGAGGTATAGCTCGCGCATATCGAATTCGCAGAAATCCTCGTAGCCGGCCAGCACGTCGCCCAGCTGCCGGGCCCGCTCGCTACGGTCGCCGGACAGCAGCATCCAGATGTCCTGCACGGCCGGGCCCATGCGGCTGTCGTCCAGGTCGACGAAGTGGGGGCCCGCATCCGTCCAAAGGATATTGCCCGCGTGGCAATCGCCGTGCAGGCGCAACTGCCTGGGACTGCCGGCCCGCTCGAAACAGCTGCGAATGCAGTCCAGCGCTTCGTTCACCGCCTCGCGGTACGGCCCCTGCCACTCCAGCGCGATGGTGCCGCTCGCCTGCAACCAATGCGAGGGTTCTTCGCCGAAGGTGGCGATATCGATGGCCGGGCGCGCAGCATAGCCGGCCACCCCACCCACCGCGTGAATACGGCCGAGGAAGCGGCCTATCCACTCCAGCACGTCGGGCCGATCCAACTCGGGCGAGCGGCCGCCGCGACGCGGAAATACGGCGAAGCGGAAGCCATCGTGCTCGAACAGGCTGCGCCCGTCGACCAGCAAGGGCGCCACGATGGGGATCTCGTGCTCGGCCAGCTCCAGCGCAAACGCGTGGTCTTCCAGTATCTGCGCATCGCTCCAGCGCTGCGGCCGGTAGAACTTCGCCACCACGGGCGTGGCATCGTCGATACCAACCTGGTACACGCGGTTTTCGTAGCTATTGAGCGCCAGCAGACTGCCGCTGGCGGCGAGGCCAATGCTATCCATCGCCTGCAGGATGCAGTCCGGCGTGAGGGCGTCGTAGGGGTGGCTGGTATTCATGCTAGGGAGCCTCTGATTAAGTACCCGGGATCGCGTTTGCCCGGATTTTGGCCTGATGCAAGGCGAAAGGAGCGCAGTGTAGCGGGCTACATGAGCGACTTTCAACGCGGCAGCAGGCCAAAATCCGGGCAAACCCTCCGGGCTGGGCCGATTCTTGGGGCAATACTGCGTTGTAACTCGCTGACCTAACCCGTTCCCACGACCGTGCAACGTGGACCTAGGCAGCGCTCGTTACAGCCTTGTCTTGCCCCAAGACTCGACCCAGCGCGACCCGGGTACTTAATCAGAGACTCCCTGGGGATTTTACTCTCTCGATAATCTTCACAACGCAGATTCAGCATTCATTCAGCATAAAGGGGCCAAGATGCGCCCAGCAGCAGAGGAACAAGGAGTGCAAGCATGAACCAAGCAACACTGATCGGCGCCGCAATCGGGGGCGCCACCGTGCTGTCCTTCGGCGCAGTAGCGGGATACCAGGCGGTGAAGGGTCCTAGCTATGCCGAGGTGTTGAATGTGCAGGAAGTTCGCCAGGTAGTCATGACGCCGGAGCAGTCCTGCGCGGATGTCCAGGTCACACACAGAAAGCCGGTGCAGGATCAGCAACGTATTGCTGGTACGGCAATCGGCGCAGTGCTGGGCGGGGTACTTGGCCATCAGATGGGCGGAGGCAACGGCAAGACGTTGACTACCGTGGTTGGCGCGGCCGCCGGCGGCTATGCGGGCAACAAGGTGCAGCAGAATATGCAGAACAACGACACCACGGTGCAAACCGAACGCCGCTGTAAGACCGCGAATGTGAAGCATGAAGAGGTAGTCGGTTATGACGTCAAATACTCCCTTGGCGGCAAGATCGATACCGTGCGCATGAATCACCGCCCGGATGAACGTATCCCAGTCAAGGACGGCCAGCTGGTGCTCGCCGATGCCGCGACGGGCAGCCGGACTACCGCAACGAACTGATATTCCATTTTCCCCACCAGATCCCCCATTTGGGCGCCACACGGCGCCTTTTTTTTGCCTGCATGCCGCGCAGAGAATCCGCTACAAGGGCTACGTACGAGCGTTAGCGAGGCTCCGTGCGTGGTTCTTGCCGCTTTGGCGGCTTTAGAACCACGGCATGCCCTTTACGGGTACGGCGGTACCGCAAGGGCATCCCGTGGCTGTATGTCGCTTCGCTCCGACATCCACGTCACGAGGGCGGGGGGAGAGGAATCAATCAGCGAGAACTGGTTGATATTCACTAGCGCAAAGCGCCCGGGTTTCCCGGGCAGAAGCAGGTGGTATGATTTTCTAAGGTGCACACCGCGACCTTATTTGCTAAAAAGGGGCTTTCCACCCTACAGGTTGCGCATGAACAAGCGCCAGTTCCTCGCTGCGGCGTCGCTCGCCGCCGCTACGCCCTTCGCCACCGCTGCCTCGCATGGCAAACGCAAGGGCCCTACGCTGCTCACCATCTCGGGCGCCATCAAGCAACATAACCGCGGCCCGCTCGACCCGGCGTTGGACCAGATGATGCACAAGCAGAAGGTGGCCTTCGACGCCGCCTACTGCTTCGACTATGACGCGCTGGCCACCATGCCTACGCAAACCATCACCCCCACACTCGAATACGATAGCAAGGTACATCGCCTGTCCGGCCCGGCACTGCTCGACATTCTTGGCTCGCTCGGTGCCGACCTGCGCCCCGATACGACCGTCTATCTGCGTGCTATCGACGGTTACACCGTAGCACCCACGGTAGCCGACCTGGGCCGCTACCGCTTCATTCTCGCCACCCATATCGACGGCCAGCCGCTGGGCCTGGGTGGGTTAGGACCTTTATGGGGAGTGTACGACGCGGATCGCATACCCGAGCTCGCCGCCAAGCCGCTGAACGAACGCTTCGCCCTATGCCCCTGGGGTATCTATCACATCGAGATCAAGGCCGCTTGAGTCGGCCGGAACATACGGAGGCAACACCATGCGCCACGCACCACTCGCCACCCTGCTCTTCACGCTGACGGCGGCTTACGCTGCCGACCCGGCCGCTACCACGCCCACGCCGCCTCCCCCACCGCCCGCGCAGTGGAGCCATGCCATCCCCGCCACCGTAGTCATCGGCAGCGATGTAGGCGTCGGTGCCACCGTCGAGGCCTACCCCACGCCGCTGCTGCTCAAGCTGGACGACGCGCACCGCCTGCATGACGTGGGCAGCAAGTCGGCCGAGTGCGTGATCGACGCGGAAGCGGCCGGCAACCTGGCGTCCGAGCGCGTCAATATCCGCCTGGTCGGCATCCGCTGCTTCGACGCGGACGGCGCCCCCACCATCAACAAGCCTTTGCGCGGCTACGTGGTGGACAAGGATGCGCGCACGGGCATCAAGGGCAATGTGTACTGGAGCCAGTCGGCCAAGGACCTGGTGATGCTGGGCGTGGGCACGCAGACGCGCCAGAGCATGCTGATGAAGAGTGCGCAGTCGGCGCTGAACCACGCCACCTGGGGCATAGGTGAGGGCCTGATCAGCAAGGACGATGAAAAGAACGGCCCGCCACAGGATGCCATCCACGAACTGCGCAGCGCCGATACGCTGATGCCTGTGCTCACACTGGAGCCAGGGCGTGCGTTGAATCTGGTGATTCTGGGTGGCGTGCAGTAAGCCGCAAATCTGGTGCGGGTTGTGCCGTAGCTTTGCACACCCGCACCATGTCAGCCGTGTGAATTTTTCTCACAGGCCAGGCGGCCATTTGTCGTTTGTCCGACGGGCTTTCTGCGCGTAGCCTTCGGGCATGGAAACCACGCGCAACATCCCCAGCCGCCACGCCCTGTTCATGGGCTTTCTCGGTATCGGCCTGAAGGGCTTCGGCGGCGTGCTGCCTTGGGCGCGCCGTATGCTGGTTGAGGAAAAGGGCTGGCTCACGTCGGCCGAATTCACCGAGGTGCTAGGCCTGGGCCAGATCCTGCCCGGCCCCAACATCGTCAACGTATCCATCGTCGTCGGTGCCCGCTACCACGGCGCCTTCGGTTCGCTGCTCGCCTTCAGCGGCCTGATGCTGGCCCCCTTCGTCATCGTGCTCACGCTCGCGGCCCTGTACGACCACTACAGCAGTTTCGCCCCCTTGCGCCATGCACTGCAGGGGGTGGCTGCCGTCGCGCCGGGGCTGATTCTCGCCATGGCGCTCAAGATGGGCCGGCAACTGGAACGACGGGCCTGGAGCCTCTTGGCCGGCATCATCACCTTCGTGGCCATTGCCATCCTGCGCCTGCCGCTCCTGCACGTGCTGTTGGTGATGATTCCCGCGGGCATCGCGCTGGCCTACCTGAGCCGCCCACACGGGAGCGCGAAATGAATATCTCGCTCACGCGCCTGGCGCTCAATTGCTGCCTGTTCTCGCTGATGGCCGTGGGCGGCGCCAATGCGCTGATCCCCGAAATGCATCGGCAGGTGGTGGATGTGGACGGCTGGATGAGCAGCACGGAATTCGCCTCCCTCTTCGCCATCGCTCAGGCGGCGCCCGGCCCCAATATGCTGATCATCAGCCTGATCGGCTGGAAGGTGGCTGGTATCGCCGGTGCCGTCGTCAGCACGCTCGCCATGTGCGGGCCGTCCTCGCTGCTGGCCTACGGTGTGGGACAATTGCTACAGCGCTTCCACGACGCACCTTGGCGCCGCATCATCGAGCGCGGCCTGGCGCCGATCACCATCGGCCTCGTGCTGGGCAGTGGCTGCCTGCTGGCCAAGGCAGCCAATACGTCCTGGCCCGGCTATGTACTGACGGCCGCGAGTGTCGTGCTTGCCGTGCGCACTAGACTCAACCCCTTGTGGTTGCTGGCAGGTGGTGCGGCGATTGGCCTGACAGGCTGGGTATGACAACCGGGATCGCGCAGGTGTCGACTAGACCCGTACGGCCCGCACCGCCTGTTGAAAGTCGTACAGCGCGTCCGCGCCGCCGTAGCGCACGTCCAGATACAGAGAAGCCGCGTATTGGATGGCGGCAGCCTGCTCAGGCAGCAGCGCCGCCGCGCGGGCAGCAAAGTTTCGCGGCCCCTCCGACGGTGCCTGCTCGATGCCATGTCGTGCCAGCTTGCGCACGAGACGTTCCCACGTCACCCGAGCCGCATCGGGCGCGGGTGGTCGCATGCGCCACAGCAACCAGGCGGCGATGGTACCTAGCATCGTCAACAGCACGCCGCCGAACCAGAATACGAATTGGGACGACGCCAGATCGAGAATGCCGAGCCGGCGCAGCACGTCGCGCTGGCGTTCGGGGGTATAGCCGATCACCCACTGGTTCCAGGTGTTCACCATGCTGTCCATCATCAGCCGCGCGCGCTTCACCCAATTCTCATCAGCCCGCAGCAGATACGGCAAGTCTTCCTGCGGTACTGCCGAGCCCAAGCCATTTTCGATGCGCTGCGGCGCCACCTCGAAAGTTGGGTCCACACGCACCCAGCCGCGGCCGCCCAGCCAGACTTCCGTCCAGGCGTGCGCGTCCGCTTGGCGCACAATCAGGTAGTCGCCGTTATCGTCCCCGCCCTGGTAGCCACCGATCACGCGCGCAGGCACACCGGCCACGCGCATCATGAAGGCGAAGGAGCTGGCGAAATGTTCGCAGAAACCACGCTTCCCCTCGAACAGGAAGCCGTCAACGCTGTCCCTTCCGTACTGCGGTGGCTCCAGCGTGTACGTCAGCGACTGCTGCCCGAAGAAACGCAGCGCCGCCTCTACCCGCTGCTGCGGCGTCAGACTCCTCCATCGTTCAGCCACGGCACGCGCGCGCGGGTTGCCCGCCGAGGGCAGCAGTAGGTCATGCGCCAGCACGCCACCACGCTCGGTCAGGCCGATCTTGTAGTCCAGCGAGGAAAACACGTCGTAGCGCACGCGCTTGTCGAGTGGCTTGTTGCTGAGCAACTGCATGCGGTCGTTCACGTGGCCGTCGGCATTCGTGCGCAGCGGCATGTCGAGCGCCAATAGCCAATCGTGCGCCTGCGGCTCCATGGTCATCGTGTAGTGGATGGGCGAAGAAGTACCTTGCACCACGGGTGGTGGGCCGGCGTCCTTGTGCTGTGCCTGAGACCAGTTTACGCCGTCGAAGTCCTCGAACACGGGGCCGCGCCAGTAAAGCGTCGCTTGCGGTGCACGCGCACCGACGAAGCTGACGCGGAACGCCACGGAGTAGTCCTTGGTCAGCGACGAGAAGCTGCCAGGCGACATATTGTCCGACAGCCCGGTACGGCTCCCGCCCCGCTCCTGCGGCAAACGCCACAGCGGCCCATCAATGCGCGGGAAGAAGATGAACAGCAACACCATGACGGGCACGGCCTGAGCCATCAGCACGGCCGTGAGCTTGGCTTGCGCCGGGACGCTGCGCCAGATGCCGGCCGCGTTGGTGGAGTGCCAGCCTATCAGCTGTACGGTGACGAGTCCCACCATGGCGAACAGATACACGGCCATCAGAATGGACTGGTCGAATAGGAAGTTCGTCGTGATCTGGAAATAGCCGAGATAGACGATCACCAGCGCGTCGGCCCGATTTCGCGTTTCCAGTGACTTGGCGGCGATCAGGAGGCCCAGGAGCGCCACACCGCCATTGCGCCCAAATATCGTGTGATAGCTGGCAAACACCCCCGCGACCAGCATGAATACGACCGGGATCAGCACCCACCCAGGCGGCAAAGGCCCCTCCACGCGAACCAGCCAGGCACGCCAGCCGACCAGGGCTGCCCAGGCGCCTACGAGCCAGAGCGGCATATGCCAGGCATGCGGCAGCATCAAGAGGGCCAGTACACCCAGCAGCGTGTACATCTGGTCCGGCGCCAGGCGCTGCGCCTGCCTAGCTCGCATGGTTCTGCTCCAGGGTCGAATCGCTGCGCTCCCCATACAAGGCCAGCGCCGCCAGGCAAGCGTCACGGTGCGCCTCGTCATGGTCCGGCACGATATCGCGGCCCGGCAAGCTCAGACCGAAGGTCTGGCCACGCTCGAAGGCAGCCAGCACCCAAGCAGCCAGCCGCGACAGGCGCGCTTCCGTGTGCATGTCCGGCGGCAACCTATCCCACTCCAGCCATAGCGAAGACGCCGCCTGCCCGTGGAACTCCTTGACCGGCAGCACGTCGCCCCGTGCAGCCGCCTTCCAGGCGATGCGCCGCGGCGAATCGCCGCGGCTAAATGGGCGCAGACCGGCGAAATCATCTTGCCCGCGTGGTACGGGCACGCCTTCGCCTGCCGCTGCGGCAGCCACGGGCAAGGGGGGCGGGTCGGCCTCCGGTGCGGGGTAGATCAGCGCACGCTGTTCGAAGTTTGCATAGGACCATGCGTGGAACACGCCAATGGGCCAGTGCGTATCGATGCGCAAGCGCGGCACAACCAGCCAGCCGCGCTTTGGCGCCGGCAAGGTAAGCCAAACGCGTGTGCCATCACTGTTGGGCACGTCGCACACCGCACGGGTGTCGTGGTAGGTCAGTTCCAAGCTCTGCCTGGGCTGGCTGCCCGGGTTGTCGACGAGAATCTCGAAGCGTGCCCGCTCGCCGGCAAAGCAGCCCTCCGTGCGCCCCGCCGTCAGATGCAGGCCCAAGAGGTTGCGGAAGGTGTGGAAGATGGACACCAGTGCCATGGACATCAGCAGGAAGACCATGACGTAGGCTAGCGCGAGATCGTAATTGACGGCTCCGCCCAGCATGGCCAGCAACACGGCACAGAACAGCGCACCCGTGCGGCTCAGGAAGATGTAAACGCGATCGCGCCCCAAGACCTGGGTGCGGATGCCGCGCGGATGGCGCCGCACCAGCCAACGCTGCCAGCGTTTGCGCCAGAGCTCGTCGACGGCCCGATCAAGGAATGGCCACATCGCTCAACAGCCGTGCGACAAGTTCGGGCTGCGGTCGGTTGCTGGCGCGCGCCAGCAGGCGGTGCGTGGCCACCGCGCCGAACACGGCCTGCACGTCCTCGGGGATGACCATGGTGCGGCCATCGAGCAGCGCCCAGGCGCGCGCAGCCGCCAAAAGGCCCAACGCCGCGCGTGGCGATAGGCCGTTGTGGAAGTCGTTCGCTTCGCGCGTGGCGCGCGTCAGCGCCTGCACGTAGTCGACCAGCGCCGGCGCCACGGTCACCAGGCGCACGGCAGCCTGGAATTCCGCCAATTCGGCCATGCCGATCACCGGTTTGGCCTCCTTGAGCATGTCGCGCCTGTCCTCGCCCAGCAGCATGGCGCGCTCGGCCGCCGCATCCGGGTAGCCCAGCGTGATGCGCATCAGGAAACGGTCGAGCTGCGATTCTGGCAGGGGAAAGGTGCCAATCTGGTGCGCCGGGTTCTGCGTGGCGATGACGAAGAAAGGATCGGGCAAGGCACGCGTCTCGCCGTCCATGGTCACCTGGCGCTCCTCCATCGCCTCGAGCAGGGCCGACTGCGTCTTGGGCGTGGCGCGGTTGATCTCGTCCGCCAGCACGACCTGGCTGAAGATGGGGCCGGAATGAAAGCGGAAACCCTGCGTTTCGCGGTCGTAGATCGATACGCCGATCAGGTCGGCCGGCAGCATGTCGCTGGTGAACTGCACACGCTGAAAAGCGAGGCCCAGTGTGGCGGCCAGTGCATGCGCCAAGGTGGTCTTGCCGACGCCAGGCACGTCCTCGATCAGCACGTGGCCGCGCGCCAGGAGACAGGCCAGCGCCTGGCGCGTCTCACGCTGCTTGCCGAGAATAAAGCGATCGAGCTGGGCCAGCACGGCATGCAGCGAGTCAAGCGGCAGGCGGGGAGCAATGTTCGAATTCATTGGGAGCGGAACCTTGGCCGCGATCAAGAAGCGTGGGGACGCTATTGGTTTATACCACTTCAATCATTACACTGGACGCATATGATCGCGAGCGGATAGCGGCGGTTCCCGATGGGAATCGACACGCTGTCGCCGACGCATCGGGAGACACGCTTTGCTGAACTGGTTGACCCGGCGCGGCCGCGCCGCCCCCACGGCCTATGTCACACATGCCGACTGCCGGCTGCACAATATGGGCGACGACCACCCGGAATGCCCGGACCGGCTAACGGCCATCCAGGATAGGCTGATCGCGGCAGGCATGTGGGACCACCTGCTGCACGTCGAGGCACCGCTGGCGCTACGCGAACAGCTTGCCCTGGTGCACCCGCCACGCTATGTCGAGGCGCTCGACCGCCTGTCGCCCGAACACGGCATCGTGCATGTGGATGCCGACACGGCGATGAACCCCTACTCGCTGCGCGCCGCCTGGCGTGCCGCCGGCGCCGTGGTGAAGGCCGCGGATCTCGTGATGTCGGGTGAGGCCGCGAATGCCTTCTGCGCCGTCCGCCCGCCCGGCCACCATGCGGAATCGCACCGCGCCATGGGTTTCTGCCTGTTCAACAACCTGGGCGTGGGCGTGGCGCACGCGCTGGCACAGGGCATCGAACGGGTGGCGGTGGCGGACTTCGATGTGCATCACGGCAATGGCACGGAAGAATTGTTCCACGACAATCCGCGCGTGCTCATGGTGTCGACCTTCCAGTCGCCCTTCTACCCCTATTGCGGCGAGCGCCCCATGGGGCCGAATATGCACAACGTGCCCCTGAAGGCCGGCACGAGCGGCGAGGGATTCCGTGCGGCCGTGCAGGAGAAATGGCTGCCCGCATTGGCCGAATTCCAGCCACGCATGATCTTCATCTCGGCCGGATTCGATGCCCATCTGGAAGACGATATGGCCTCTCTTGGCCTGGTGGAAGACGATTACGCCTGGGTGACGAAGCGGCTGATGGAGGTAGCGGCCGAACACGCAGACGGGCGCATCGTTTCCGTGCTGGAAGGTGGCTACGACCTCTCGGCGCTGGGCCGCAGCGCCGCGGCGCACATCAAGGTGCTAGCCGACCTGTAGGCACTTGAAACGAAACCGGGCCATTGCGGCCCGGTTTCCGTTCTTCCAGCAACACCGATCAATACGGCGGGCCGACTTCGGCAAGCGGGATGTTCGTCGTCGTGACAAAGCCGGCCGGCGTCGTCACCGTCACGGCTAGCGAGCCGCTCAGTGTCGCGGGTGGCGTACACACGCCCGCCGAGACGGAGCCGCCGCTGACGATGGTGAGCGGGTAAATGGCGGGAGCCGTAAAGTTCGGTGTCACGCTACTCGCTGTGTCGTTGGTATTGCCGATTGTGATTGACGAACTCGTGCCCTGGCTCAGTGCAGACGGGGTAGTGGCGATCGTCACCCCTGTCTTGTAAGGCATCGTCTGGCCGTTGTCGTCCGTAATCACCAGCTGCACGACAACATTGCCGCACTGCGGCACATACAGGACGCCGGTCTGACTGCCAGCCGGGATACGGTAGGCGGCATTAAGCGTCTGCCTGCCGTTCAGATCGTACTGGACGCCCGAATTCACGGGAATGCTGATCTGGGCGTGGCTGCCAGACCAGACCAATACCAGCTTGTCGTACACCAGGCGATTACTCTTGCCCGAGCACTGCGTCGGATACTGGCAATTGATCCCGCTATACAGGTAGGTACCGTTCGAAATGCCGTTCCAATACGTGCCCGTGTTGTTGAAATCGATGAATTCTTCGCCGGACTGGTAGCTACCCGTTTCCGCCACATCGAGATAGGGCTCGCCGCTCAGGTAGGCGCCGGGTGGCGGGAAGGTATCGCCCTGGTCGAAGATGCCGTCGCCATTGTTGTCGATGAAGCTGTCTTCACCCACGGCGTAGGCGACGATGGCCTGCCTGCCCGGGTAGCGCAGCACACTGCGGTTACCCGAGGACGTCACCGTGACGGAACAGGTGCTCTGCGTGGTCGTGCAGCCGCCTGCCGGCGCGCCCGTATTGTTGGCATCCTGAATCGTACCGATGCCGCCCTCTGTGCGGAAGTTGACTACCGTACCATCGGGCACCGGTAGGCCGAAGCGATCGGACGCATGCACGATCAGCGTAGTGGTATTGCCGTCGATGGCGAAGAATTCCGGGTTCAGCGTCGTCGCCGTCAGCGAGAAGCCATTCTCGTGCGGAATCTTGGTCGACACATACATGCCGCGCGACTGCGCCCAGATGGCCGTGTTCGAGGCCAGCGTCGCCGTTACCGTAAGCGGCGTGCCGATGGTGCCAGCCTGCACCGTGGCGCTTGCGTAGCCGTTGGCGTCCGTCACCGCGCTCTGGGTAACCAGCACCATGCCACCGGCCGTGGTGCTCAAGGCGAAGTTGACCGCCTGTCCCGAGACGGCGTTGCCGCTAGCGTCGACCAGTTGGAACTTCACGCTGCCCGTCGAGCCGGTACCGCTGCCCTGGATGCCCAGTACAGTCGGTGTGGCACTGACAAACTGCATAGAGGCCGCTGCGGCCGGTGCGATGTTCACTGTCTTGGTGAGTGAGCGCGTCTGGCCTAACGAGGTGATGCTGGCCGTGATCACGTCACTGCCCACGCAGCCTTGCGGTGTATAGGTGGCGGTGGCCGTGCCGGCGATATTCTGCGCGCTAGCCGTGATCGTAGCCGTACCGGCCGAGGCACAGGAGCTGCCGAAATTCACCGTGAGCGCATTCTGGTAAGGCTGGCCGGTGTTGGCATCGACAATGCTGGCGACGACGTTGACGGTGCTCGACTGGGGAATGGACGTCACGCCATTGGGCATGACGATGGTCAGCGCCGCCAGATTGGGTGTGGGCGGCTGGTAGCTGAACAGCAGGCTATTGGAGGCCGACACGGAGCCGGCCACGGCCGAGGCAGAGATCGTCACGACGCCGCTGGCGGTCGTCGACTGGCCCAACACGTCAACGACGGCCTGACCCTTGCTGTTGGTGAGCGCGGTGGTGCTCGACAGCGCCACCAGGGCCGACGAACCGGAGCCGGAACCAGAGGACAACGTGAAGGTCACAAGCGCACCGGAGACGGGGTTGCCCGTCGCATCGACGAACAGCACGCTCAGGTTGCCATCCTGCCCTGCTGTCAGGGTGCTGGCGCTGGCGCCGCCCACGGTCAGCGCCATGCTGAGCGTGGCTGACGAACCTGGCTGGCCCGCCACGACCTGGTAATTCGTCGTGGTGGAAATGGTCGTCGTCACGCCGCTCGCACCGGGCACGCTGGCCGAGGCCCTGAGTACGTCGGCACCGAGCTTGGCCGTCCCCACGACGCCCATGGTCGCGACACCGCTGGCGTTGGTCAGCGCTGTGCCGGAGGCGGGATTGAAGGTCGCGTAAGTCGTGTCGTTACTGAATGTAACGAGCACATTGGCCATCGGCTTTCCGCTACCATCGAGCACCGTTGCCGTGGCGGTGGACTGGCTGCCGCTTACGACCTGGTTGCCCGTATTGAGAGTCAGCTTGATGGTGGGTGTCGCATTCGACGACGTGCCGGACGAGCTAGCGCCGCCACCGCAGGCTGCAAGAATCGCTGTCAGGAAACATAGGAATATGCCGTAGAAGGCACGGCGGACATCGATTCGATTCATTACAACCCCGGCAGAGTGGAAAATCCCCCCGGATTTAGCCATAAAGGCCATTACCGAGACAAGCGGAGGATCAACAATGAACGACAGCAAGCACCCCGACGCGGCACCCTTTGTCCCTAAGACTGCCTTCAGCCGCCGCGAGTTCGTCGTCACCTCGCTCGCTGCTGGCTTTGCGCTGGCCGTGCGCCCGGCCAACGCCGATGAGGTCATCCACACTGACGACAAGGGCCTAGTCGCGGGCGAGGTGAAGGTTCCCACTGCCGATGGCGACATGCCGGCCTACCGCGCCATGCCCGAGGGCGCAGGCCCCTTCCCCACCATCGTCGTCGTACAGGAAATCTTCGGCGTACATGAGTATATCCGCGACATATGCCGGCGGCTCGCGAAGCACGGCTATTTCGCCGTCGCACCCGAGCTATACGCGCGCCAGGGCGATGTATCGAAGATCGCCAGCATCGACGACATCGTCAGCCAAGTCGTGTCCAAGGTACCCGACGCGCAGGTGATGAGCGACCTGGACCACACGGTGGCCTGGGCCAAGAGGAGCGGCCGCGCCGATACGGCCAAGCTGGGCATTACTGGCTTCTGCTGGGGCGGCCGCATCGTATGGATGTATGCCGAACACAACCCGGACCTGAAAGCCGGCGTAGCCTGGTATGGCCGCCTGGCGGGGCAGCCAAGCGACAATATGCCCGGCCACCCGATCGACGGCGTGACCAATCTGAAGGCACCCGTGCTGGGACTCTATGGCGGCGCCGACCAGGGCATCCCGCAGGACAGCATCAATCGCATGCGCGGTGCGGCCAAGGCGGCCGGCAAGCAGGTGGAATTCGTCGTCTATCCGGACGCCCCGCACGGTTTCCATGCCGACTATCGCCCGAGCTACCGAAAGGATGCGGCGGAAGATGGCTGGAAACGGCTGCTGGGCTGGTTCGCCTCGCACGGCGTGGGTTGATGTCGACCTGAGCAAGCGATGGGCGCTATAGTCCCGCCCATCGCCCTCAATCCCGTGCTCCCATGGCCGCAGCACCTACCTTTCTCTGGCACGACTACGAAACCTTCGGCGCCAACCCGAGACGCGACCGGCCAGCCCAGTTCGCCGGCGTGCGTACCGATCTCGACCTGAACATCGTCGGCGAACCGGTATCGCTCTACTGCAAACCCACGGACGACTTCCTGCCCGACCCGGAGTCCGTGCTGATCACCGGCATTACGCCGCAGACGGCCGACGCGCGCGGCGTGATCGAAGCGGAATTCATCGGCCGCATCCATGCGGAACTGGCCGCGCCCGGTACCTGCGGCGTGGGCTATAACACGCTGCGCTTCGACGACGAACTGACGCGCCACCTGCTGTGGCGCAATCTATACGAGCCCTACGGCCGCGAATGGCAGCAGGGCTGCTCGCGCTGGGACCTGCTCGACTGCGTGCGCGCCACCTACGCCTTCCGCCCCGAAGACATCGTATGGCCCTTACGGGAAGACGGCGCGCCCAGTTTCAAGCTGGAACACCTGACTGCCGCCAACGGCCTGGCACATGAGGCGGCGCACGATGCGCTGAGCGATGTACTTGCCACCATCGCTTTTGCGAAACTGATCAAGACGAAGCAGCCGCGCCTATTCGACTTCTGCTTCAAGCTACGCAGCAAGAACGCGGTGAACGCAGAGATGCGCGCAGCCGAACGGCGCCCATTCCTGCACGTATCTGGTATGTACCCGGCCACGCGCGGCTGCCTGGCCGTGGTGCTGCCGCTTGCCTGGCACCCCACGAACAAGAATGAACTGGCCGTATGGGACCTGAGCCAAGACCCGTCCGAGTTGCTCGACCTGAGCGTGGACGAAATGCGCACGCGCATGTTCAGCAAGGCGGCCGACCTAGCCGAGGGTGAGAGCCGTCTGCCCATTAAGACTATCCATATCAACCGCTCGCCCGTCGTGGTCGGCAACCTGCATTCGCTCGCGCCCGAGCGCGCCGCGCAGCTGGGTATCGACATATCGCTGGCCCTACAGCACGCGGCGCAGCTGATCGTGGGCCCGGAACTCAACGACAAGCTGCAGGCCGTGTACACACGCAGCGACAGCCCCGCACAGCGCGACGTGGACGAAGGCCTGTACGACGGCTTCCTGGGCGACGGAGACCGGCGTCGGCTGGACAAGCTGCGCGCCACGCCGGTGCTGGAGCTTGCAGGTAGCGCGCTAAGCTTCGACGACGCACGCCTGGCCGAGCTGGTCTACCGCTACCGCGCGCGTAATTGGCCCGACAGCCTCACGGCCGAGGAGGCCAAGCGCTGGCAGGCGCACCGGGCCGACCGTCTGCGCGATGGTGCGGGCGGTGTGCTATCGCTGGCCGGCTTGCGCGAGAAGCTGGCCACGCTGCGCAATGAACGCGCCGATGACACACGGGCGCTCGGTCTGCTAGACGAGGTCGAGCGCTACGCGGTCGAGCAGGAATCCAGCCTGCTCGGCTAATATCGACCCCAATTCGAACACTGGAATAATCCGACATGCACACGATTCTTCTCACGGGCGTCAACGGCCAGGTCGGCTGGGAACTGCGCCGCAGCCTGCAGGGCCTCGGCACCATCCACGCCCCGCTGCGCAATCAGCTAGACCTGGGCAACCCAGACGCCCTGCGCGAAGCCGTACGTGCCCTGCACCCCACGCTGATCGTGAATCCGGCTGCGTACACGGCCGTGGACAAGGCGGAGAGTGAAGCAGACGCGGCCTACGCGATCAATGCGACGGCGGCCGGCGTGCTGGCGGAAGAAGCGAAGAAGCTGGGCATTCCGCTGATTCACTATTCGACTGACTACGTGTACACGGGCGACGGCACGGCGCCCTGGCTGGAAACCTCGCCCACTGGCCCAACCAACGTCTATGGTGCCAGCAAGCTTGCCGGCGAAGAAGCCATCCGCGCCAGCGGCTGCCAGCATCTGATCCTGCGCACGAGCTGGGTATACGGCGCGCGCGGCAAGAACTTCCTGCTCACCATGCTGCGCTTCGGCCGCGAGCGCGAGGCCATGAATATCGTGGCTGACCAGATCGGCGCACCTACCTGGTGCCGCACCATTGCCGACCTCACGGCCCATATCGTGGCCAGCAAGCCAGATTGGGCTTCCGTGAGCGGCGCCTACCACCTGTGCAACAGCGGCGAGACCAGCTGGCATGGCTTCGCCGAGGCAATTTTCGCC
>JAFAKZ010000349.1 GCA_019234745.1 Burkholderiales bacterium | reverse complement strand
AACACCATCGCGTGCAGATTGCCAACGTTGGTCAGGTCCAGCGTATTGAGCGACACGGCATAGGGGTCGGCCACCGTATTGGTGACCACAGCATTGCCGGCCGCGCGCGAATACACTTTCACCGAATAGCTGTAGTACTTCACATTGGTCCAGCTCGTGTCCGGCGCAGTGAAGCTCCACACGCCATTTGACGCGTTCAGGTTCATCGCCACCGTGCTGGACGGTGTGGTGGCGCTGGCGTTGTCGAACAGATTCAGCGTCACGGACTTTGCCGTAGGGGCCCAAACCGCAAACGTAGGGATGTCGTTGTTAAAGCTCAGCCCAAGCGTGGCACCTTGTGCCGCGCTGCCGTAGAGTGCGTCGAGTATGGGCGCCGTCTGCACCTGTGTGCCGTCGACCACGTTCGAACCCTGGCTTTCCACAGCCACCAACTCACCCGTGAGATAGGTCGCTATCTGGCTCTGCGATACGGGCTGCGGCAGCTTGAGCACGGTGGCACCCGCATACTGCGGGTACTTGGCTTGGACAGCTGCGGGCAGGTCGGCAAAGCCCGCGGCATCGACTGTCAGGGTAATGGCACCATCCTGGCCCGATAAGCCCGCCGCACCGGCGGTAATCCCCGCGCCCGCCGCCGTCATCAGCTGGTAGCTATTTCCCGCCGCCGCACCAGGCCAGACGATCGTATTGGCAGTAAGCCAGACAGCCTGGGCGGTCTGCAGGTTGACCTTCGCCGTACCGCCGCCGGAAGAACCGCCGCTCGAACCACCCCCTCCCCCTCCTCCACCGCCGCAGGCTGATAACAGCAAAGCACTGCACAGCACCAAGCCGGTCAAGCGATGGATTTTGAGGCGAGCGAAAGGCATTGGCATTCCTAGAGCGGACAAGAAAAGGCCCAGCCAGACGGCGGGGCCTTGATCGATCGAGCGGACTACTTGGCGAGCATCAGGGACTTCGTCGCATCCAGCATGCGGTTCGAATATCCCCACTCGTTGTCATACCAGGACATGACCTTGACCAGGCGCTTGTTGGTCACCTTGGTCTGCGTCGCGTCGAAGTTGCTCGATGCCGGGTTGTGGTTGAAGTCGACCGACACCAGCGGCTTGGTGTTGTAGCTGAGGATGCCGTCCTTAAGACGCCCCGCTGCCGCCTTCATGATCTTGTTCACTTCCGCCACCGTGGTGTCGCGGCTGGCCGTGAACACGAGATCGACGAGCGAGACATTGATCGTCGGCACGCGCACGGCCAGGCCGTCGAGCTTGCCGGATAGTTCCGGAATCACCAAGCCGATGGCGGCGGCGGCTCCCGTCTTGGTTGGGATCATGGACTGCGTGGCCGAACGCGCGCGGCGCAGATCGCTGTGGTAGAGGTCGGTCAGCACCTGGTCGTTGGTGTAGCTGTGCACGGTAGTCATCAGGCCCATTTCCACGCCCAATGCTTCGTGAAGCGGCGCCACGAGCGGGGCCAGGCAATTCGTCGTGCAACTGGCGTTGGAGATGACCGTATGCTCAGCCTTCAGCGTATGGTCGTTCACGCCGTAGACGATGGTGGCATCCACATCGTCACCACCGGGGGCCGAGATCACCACCTTCTTGGCGCCAGCAGTGAGGTGGGCGCTGGCCTTGGCTTTGCTGGTGAAGAGGCCCGTGCATTCCAGCACCACGTCCACGTTTAGCTCGCGCCAGGGCAGCTGGGCTGGGTCGCGCACGCTCAGGTAGCGGATGCGGTCGCCGTTGACGAGCAGGTTTTCGCCCTCGTAGCCCACTTCGCCACGGAACTTGCCGTGCACCGTGTCGTACTCGGTGAGATGCGCATTCACCTCGATCTCGCCCAGGTTGTTGATGGCGACGATTTCAAACTCGCCGCGCCGGTTATGTTCGTACAGGCCCCGCAGCACATTGCGGCCGATGCGGCCGTAGCCGTTGATGGCGACACGAATGGTCATTGCTTGCTCCTAAAATACGTTAAACGGTTTGCGCGGCCTTTGGCCGTCTGATCTCGTGCAGCGTCGCGCGCTGTCTCACTCCGTTGAGCCCGCACCATCCGGTGCAGGCAGAATTCATGGCATCTGGCGCCCCAATGCGGCCTCCAGCAGCTCGAACCATTGCTGCCTATCCAACTCGATTTGCTGCGCGGCCACCAGTACCTGGATGCGCTCGATCTTCCCCGAGCCCAACACGGGGTGAATCCGTGCCGGATGGCGCAAGAGCCAAGCGATGGCGAGCTGCTCGCGCGTCAGCCCCAGCTCTTCGGACAAGCGCGCCAGTACCTTGCCAAGCGACGATGCCGGTTCGACCTTGGCAAGCGCACCACCGGCCAGCGGCGACCAAGCTTGCGGCGCCACGCGCAGGCGCTGGCATTGGTCCAGCGTGCCGTCGAACAGCGTATCGGTATGCAGCAGCGAGACCTCGACTTGGTTCGCAGCCAGCGGCTCATCCAGCCGGCTTTGCAGCAGATCGAACTGGTGCGGCAGGAAGTTCGATACGCCAAAGCGCGCCACCTTGCCCGCCCGCTTCAGCACCATGAAGGCTTCCGCCATCTCGTCCACATTCATCAGCGGATCGGGGCGGTGGATCAGCAGTGTGTCGATCTGCTCGACGCCCATGGCCAACAGGGAGTTCTCGGCCGAGCGCACGATATGTTCACGGCTCGTGTTGTAGTGCTTTACGCGATGCTCAGGTCGCGCTGGTGTCACCAGTGCGATGCCGCACTTGGTGATGAGGCGGATACGCTGCTTCAGCTCGGGGCTCTGCGCCAAGGCGGCACCGAACATACCCTCGCACTGGTAGCCCGTGTAGATATCGGCCAAGTCGAAGGTATCGATGCCCAGGTCCAGGCAGGCCGATACGAGGCCGGCCACACCGTTGGCATCGAGCCCCCAGTCGGCTATGCGCCAGATGCCTTGGATGAGTCGTGAGTAGCTTGCCTGCATTGCATCGTATTCCTGTTTAGTGAAGCGCTTCCAGCATCACGGTGCCGGTCGCCATCAGCTTGACCTGGCCATCGGCAACCTTGGCCGTCGTGCCGCTGTAGGCATCATGCACCGTTTCGCCATTCTTGAACGTGCCGCCGACGGAAATCACCACGTCGCCATTGGCCTTGGGCGCGATCACCACGCGGTCGTCGCCATAGATGCGCGAGAAGGTGTAGGGCGCCATGCTCAGCATCAGGTGCTTGCCGCGCGCAATGGCCGCGTGGTGCAGGCGGAAGGTGCCCAGCTTGCGCCAGTGCGCGAGTACCGTCTGGTCCAGGCTATTCCAGTTCATGTCGGAGCGCGTGGCCTGCTGCGGGTCGCCTGAAGTGAATGGACCAGGCTGGCGCGCACTCTCATCACCGTAGAATATCTGCACGCCGCCCGGCGCGAACAGGAGCGACGAGCCGGCGTCGATCAGCTTGCTGCGGTCGTACAGGCGCGTGTCGTGCGAGGAGATATAGGTCAGCACGTCGAAAGGCTTGCCATCCACGCCGCCCGCCAGCTTTGCCGCATAGTCGCGATAGGTGCTCTCCAGCACATTGGCGTCGCTCAGGTTGCGGTCCTGGAAACCAAAGTTGAGCAGGCTGTCGAAGCCGTGGTCGTAGTAGGCATCGCGGTCCACGCCATGGGGAAAGACCTCGCCCACCATCCAGAACGGCGCATCGTCGATCTTCTTCGTGGGATTGGCCGCCTTCCAGTCCGCCAGCGCTTGCGTACCAGCGACCTTGAGGGCATCCCACGATGCGTACTCCACGTGCTTCACCGTATCGCAGCGGAAGCCATCGACGCCGTAGTCGCGCACCCAATCGGTGAGCCACTTCACCAGATAGCCGCGCACGGGCGTGTTGGGCAGGTCCACCGCATGTGTATCGGGCTTGTTCTTCAGGAACACGGGCAGGCTGACGGTGGTCGGGTTTTCCGTCTTGAAGTCAGGCAGGTAGGCGAGCTGTTTGGTCAGGTCGTCCTGGCCACCTTCCTGGTAGCCGGGCAGGCCGGCGCGCACCCAGTCGCGGCCCCACCACTGCGCCCAGCGCTTGCTGTCGGCGTTGTAGTCGATCCAGCTGTGGTAGTCCTTCAGCGTGTACTTTTCTTCTGCGCCCTTCCACAGCACCGGGATGTGGAGCTGCGAGGCCGTCGTGATATCGAGGTAGCCGGGGTGGTTCATGACCACGTCGAACAGCACGCGGATACCCTGCGCATGTGCCGTGTCGATGAACTCGTGCAGTTCTTCCGGCGTACCCATATTCTTGTCGAGCGTGCTGTAGTCCAGCGCGTAGTAGCCGTGGTAGGCGTAATGCTTGAACTCTGCCTTGCCGCCCTGCACCCAGCCATGAATCTGCTCGTAGGGCGCCGTGATCCAGATGGCGTTCACGCCCAGTTGCGTGAACCAGCCTTCCTTGAGCTTGGCCGTCAAGCCGGCCAGATCGCCACCGTGGAAGGTGCCGATTTCCTTGTCACCATCACCCGTGCGACCGTAGCTGTGGTCGTTCGACGGGTTGCCGTTGTAGAAGCGGTCCGTCACCACGAAATAGACGATGGGGTTGGCGGCAAAGCCGGTCGCAAGGACTGGTGCGGGTTTGGCCGCTTCAGTAGGTGCAACGGTGGCGGGCGCCGTGGCACAGCCGGCAAGCAGCAAGGCAGCAATGGACGTAAGCAGGAAGGATTTCATGGTCGACCGTAACTGGAGGAGTCGGAAATCCGAGGGGGCGAGCCCCCTCGGCGAAGCGGGCATTTACTTCGTTGCCGCAAGTGCTTCTTCTTTCGTCTTGTAAATCTGCTCGTCGTTCGATGTTACCCAGGCTTCCTTGATTTCCTTGGTGTCGAACTGCATGTCCTTGCCCTTCTGCTCCTTGCTGTCGCCCTTGTGGATGATGTAGTGGGCGAGGCCGGTCGAACCGAAGTCGGCGATCTTCATATGCCAATAAGGGCCGAAGTCATCCGTACCGGTGGGCGCCAGCGGCGAGGACCAGCTCACGCCATCGAGTGGCTGGTCGGACGCATGGGGCGCACGCTTCCAGGCGTGCACGCCCCAGCCATCGTACTTGCCGTCGGCGCGGTGGTAGTGCAGCGACACATAGCCTTCAGGCGGCGCGACGTAGCCGTCTGCCATGGCGGGAACGGCGGCCAGCAGGAGGCCGGCGATGATGGACTTCAAGAAGGTGCGTTTGCTGAACATCGTTGTCACTCCGTTGTTGTTAGGAATTACGTCGAACCAAGTAGGTTGGGTAGAGCGCAGCGAAACCCAACGGTGCTACAACCATACTTGCGATGCGTTGCTACGGCAGCCGTTGGGTTTCGCTGCGCTCTACCCAACCTACGGCACCGCATCGCTAGCCCTTCACCCCACCCGCCGTCAGCCCCGCCACCATCCATTTGCGCGCCGCCAGGAACACGGCTGTGATGGGCATGCCGGACAGGATGGCTGCGGCGGCGAAATCGCCCCAGCGGTAGTGCTGCTCGTACAGAAACTGTTTCGAACCCACAGCCAGCGTAAGGCTGTTCTTCTCGTGCAGCAGCACGGACGCTATTGGATATTCGATGATGCCGTTGATGAAGGCCAGCAAGAACACGACCATCAGGATAGGCACAGCCATGGGCAGCAACACGTAGCGGAAGGCCTGGTAGGGCGTGGCCCCATCGACCTTGGCGGCTTCCTCGATTTCACTGGGGATGGTGTCGAAATAGCCTTTGATGGTCCAGATATGCAGCGCAATACCACCTGTATACGCCAGGATCAGGCCGCCATGCGTATCGACGCCGGCCCAGGGCGCATAGGTACCGATCTGGTCGAAGATTGCGTACAGCGCAACGAGCACCAGCACGGAGGGGAACATCTGCATCAGCAGGAGGCTGTTCATCAGCTGGCGCTTGAAGGCGAACTGCATGCGGGCAAAGGCATAGGCACAGGTGGTCGACAGCACGAGGCCGATGAAGGCGGAAATCCCCGCGATCTTCACCGAGTTCCACAGCCAGCGCATGACGGGGAACTGCGGCTCGACAAGCTGCCCGTCTGGTCCTTGGTAGGAAAACCCCAGTGCCAGTTTCCAGTGCTCGAAACTGATATGCGCTGGGATCAGGTCGCCCGTGGCGAAGTTGCCGGGCCGCAGGCTGATGGATAGGATCAGCAGGAAGGGAAAGAGGATCAGTGCGATAAACCCGATCAACGCCAGGTGCGCGGCGACCACGCGCCAACGATGGGATTTGTCGAGAACGATAGCCATGTTTTTC